>QNZT01000002.1 GCA_003978455.1 Sulfurospirillum sp. | reverse complement strand
GGCGTTATAGAGTGAAGGGCGGATCAAGTCGTTCATACCGCCGTCCACGATCACAAAACGTTTGTCGCCGTTGGTTTTTTCATAGAGTACCCGTGTCAGAAAGTAGCCGCTGT
This sequence comes from Sulfurospirillum sp., assembly GCA_003978455.1. Taxonomy (GTDB): domain Bacteria; phylum Campylobacterota; class Campylobacteria; order Campylobacterales; family QNZT01; genus QNZT01. The sequence continues at coordinate 12,839 of QNZT01000002.1, read as the reverse complement.
TGGCTGTCATGAAACGCCCCGGTTCACACATGATCGTCACATCCAGCCCTGTCAGTGTGGAGAAGATCGCCTGCGCGTAGTCGTAGGGTTCGATCAGCTTTTCATCATCGTACTGTATCCCCAGCCCGCCGCCGATGTCGAAAAATTTGATGTCGATATCAAGTACTTTGAGGCTGCGTACCAGGTCGGCGACGATGGCGCTTGCCTCTTTGATCGGTTCGAGTTCGGTGAGCTGGGAACCGATGTGAAAGTGGATGCCGACAGGATCAAGAAAATCGGAGTTTTTGGCGAGGATATACATCCGCTTTGCCGTGTCGATATCGACGCCGAATTTGTTCTCATGAAGTCCTGTGGAGATGTAGGGGTGAGTCTGGGGGTCGATGTTGGGATTGACACGGATACTGATACGTGCCGTTTTGTTCAACTCCGCAGCCTGTACTTCGACACGGTTCAGCTCCGCTTCGCTCTCTACGTTGATGAGTAAAATATCTTTTAAAAGTGCCTCTTTGATCTCTTCATCACGTTTCCCGACACCGCTGAAGATGATCTTGTAGTTGGGTACACCGGCATAGAGTGCGCGTTTCACTTCGCCGATAGAGACACAGTCGCATCCCGCACCCAGATCCCCGAAGTGTTTGATGACGGAGAGGTTGGAGTTGGCTTTGACCGCGTAGCAGATGAGTGATTTTTTGGCACGAAACGCCTCTTTGAGTTTGGTGTATTGTGCTGTGAGATAATCAAAATCGTACAGATATAACGGGGTGTCGTATTTGTCCGCAAGCGCTTGAAAATTGATCATGAAGTACCTTGTTTTTGGCGTATTTTATCCAAAAAGATTTAATTTAAGCGCGGTTCATCTGCGCGTGAGCCCTCTGCTAAAGAGAACTTAGCGTTAGCGTAGCTTTCGGGACTTTGTTCCGAAAGCGTGAACTTAATGAAACGCTATCTATATTTTCTGTAAATATAGTACGACCCCAGCGCCAGCAGAAAGATGGGCAGCAGGATTCCCGCTTCGGGGGAGAGGGCACCGTTGGAGGCGATTTTGCTGAGGGTAAAGGTGATGCCCCACAAAACCAGCGTGCCGAATATGACAAAAGTGGTCAACAGGGAGAGATTGGCTCCGCGGTGTTGTGCGGGGAAGAGGAAAAAGAGCCCGAAAACCACGATCGGTGCAAAAAGCGGAAAAATAGTCATCATGTAGAGATTGGCGCGGATTTTGTCTGTTTTGAGTCCCTGATCTTTCAGCAGATGCATCGCGCTGAAAGAGTCCTGGATGGTCAGCTTCGGACTGCTTTGAAACAGGGTATCGATGATCCGCGGGGTAAATCCGTACAGTACCCCTTTGGACTGATAGTGTTTGATCCGGAGTCTTCTGTCAGCAGGATCGGTGATATTGGTATCGGGGATGCCATATAGGGTGATCTCTTCCAGTTCCCAGTGATCGTCGATAAACTTGCCCCGTTTCGCTTCGATTATCTGTTTTAGCCGGGTACCGTCGGTTTTAAAAATCTTCATACCCGTACCGGTCTTTTCATGAGGTGAGAGGCTCTCGATATAGGCGTAATCTTTACCCGATTTGATAAATATCGAGGAGCTAATGGAGCTGACGGTACCTCTTTTTCGGATATTGTAGGCAGTTTGATGTGTTTGTGTGAAGTAGGGCAGGGTATTGAGCAGGATATAGAAGAGGGTTATCCCGGTTGCGATGTAGATAAAAGGTTTTGAAACCTCTTCTCTGCTGACACCGAGTGCGTAGAGTGTGACCAGTTCGTTGCTTTTGATGATCTGTGTCATCGCCATCAGCAGGGCGAAAATCAGTGTCAGGGGTATCGTAAAGTTGATAAACTCCAGAAACTTGTTGACAGTATAGAGTATCTGAAGGTTGGCGGAGTCCGGTAGCTTCTGGAGATTTTTCAGCAGGTCAAACCCCACAAAAAAGAGCTCGAACGCGACAAAGAGCACCAGTATCTTTCTCACATAGAGTCTGGAGAGAAATCTCTGATAAAGTAGCAGATGGTTCAGTTTCATGTGCAGTAGTTCATCTTTGCCGGGTATTTGTTCTGGATGGTTTTGATATCCGTTTTTGCCAGTTCCTGCGCGATCTGCGCCGCTTTTGCAACCACCTTTTCCACACACGGCAACTCCTCTTTGGAGAAGTCGCTCAGCACGTGTTTGATCACATCTCGACCCTGTGGCGGGCGTGAGATACCGATACGCACACGATCATAACCGTTGCCCACCAGTGCGTCGATCGATTTGAGACCGTTGTGTCCGCCGCTGCTGCCGCCGTGCTTGAGTTTGATGCGCCCCAGTTCGATATCGAGTTCATCATGAATGACGATGATACGCGATGTCTTGTAGTAGCGTGAAACAGCGAGTACACTCTCTCCCGAAAGGTTCATGAAAGTGAGCGGTTTGAGCAGCAGAAGGGAGCCTGACTTATAGAGGGCGCCTTTAAAGGTCGATTTGGTGATATTTTGGGGGTTGAGGTCATCGATGAGTTTATCGATGACCATGAAACCGACATTGTGCCGGTTGAGTTTGTATTTGTCGGTGGGATTGCCTAAGCCGACTATCAGTGTCATGAAGTACTTTTATTTCGCTTTGATGACACCAACAACAGAAACTCTGTCAGCTTCCATGATTTTGACATTTTCCGGTACGGAAATATCTCTCACCAGAATAGAGTCACCTACGTCAAGGTCGGATACATCCAGTTCAAAAACATTTGGAAGATCTTTACCCGCACATTTGACCAGCAGTCTCTTTTTGGAGTAGATCAGTACACCTTTGTTTTTCAGGCCTTTGGGTGTTCCTACCGCTTTGACCGGTACCAGGTATTTTGATACTACATCGTCCTGAACGACACGAAGATCGACATGAAGCAGTTGCATGGTCACAGGATCTTTCTGATACTCCTGGATCACCACTTTCAGCTCCTGATCACCAACTTTGACAGGGAATGCCAGTGTCTCTTTCGCTCTTACAGCTTTGATAAATTCGTTTGATTTAAATGCTGCGTTGATATTATCCATCCCCTTTGCATAAATGTTGGCGATTAGATAACCATCTCGTCTCAAAGCTTTGGTCGCTTTTTTACCGATACTATCTCTAACGATACCTTCTAACATTGTAGTCCTTTGTTTAAAATTAAGGGGGCGATTATAGGCAAAACTTGCTGAAAAAGCGATTAAGTCAACGCTTTTGGAACAGAGTCCCGAAAGCTACGCTAACGCTGCCGGCGCTGGTGCACAGCAGCTTGGTTCCGGGCTAAAATCGTGAAGCAGTTCACGATTTCTTGACGCCCTCTCCTCAGCGGAGGGCTCACGCGCAGATAAACCGCGCTTGAATTTCCTTTTATACCTTCTCTTCAACTTTCAGGTCGATCATCGAATCTTCGAGTCGCTCTTCTACTTGATGTTTGTGGTTGAAGTTGTCAATTTGCATCTTGAGGTCGCCTCTGTTAGATGCGTTGACCAGTGCTTCATCTTCATCGATGACTCCTCTGGAGTAGAGATCCAGCAGTGCCTGATCAAATGTCTGCATACCGTAGATATCTTTTCCCTCTGCAATGGCATCGGTGATTTCACTGTCGCGTCCATCGGCGATGAGTGACTCGATACGGGCATTTCTAAAGAGGATTTCGATAGCGGCGGCACGTTTGCCGTCTTTGGTTTTGACCAGTCGCTGGGAGAGTACACCCTGTATCGTTGCTGCCAGAGACATACGGATCTTGTTCTGTTCGTTTCCTGGGAACATACCGATGATACGGTTGATGGTATCTTTCGCATCGACGGTGTGCAGGGTAGAGAGAACGAGGTGACCGGTTTCCGCGGCGTGCATGGCGGTCTCGATCGTCTCCATATCACGCATCTCACCCACGAGGATGATGTCCGGATCTTCACGCAGCGCAGCCCGAAGTGCGGTGGAGAAGTCAAGTGCATCCTGTCCGATAGCACGCTGGTTGATCAGAGATTTTTTATCCTGATAGACAAATTCAATCGGATCTTCGATAGTGATGATATGTTTTCGGGAAGTTCTGTTGACTTCATCGATGATAGATGCGAGGGTAGTTGATTTACCGCTTCCGGTGGGACCTGTCACAAGTACCAGACCGCGTTTGAGATCGATGAGTTTACTGATACTGGGGGGAAGTTTCAGTTCATCTATGGAAGGAATTTTGACAGGGATGACACGAAATACGGCGGAGACACCCTCTGTCTGAAAAAACATATTGCCACGAAACCGGTACTCTTCGTTTAGTTTGAAGTTAAAGTCGACACTTTTTTGATCGACCAGCTCTGCGAAACGACCACGCAGTACCTCTTTGGCAAGTTGGATACCATCTTCATGAGAAAGTATTTCGTTGGAGAGAGGCACCATCTCCCCGTTGATGCGTCCTCTGAAAATCGAACCGCTTTTGATATGCAGGTCACTTCCCCCGTGTTTGATCAATCCCTTGAGATAAAACTTCAGCTTCTCAAGCATCTTGAAGTCGAGTTGCTGTACATCGACATCTTTTTCCTGATGTAAATCTCTATCGTTTACCATAAAATACTATCCTTTTTCCAGTTCGTTCAAAATCTCTTTAAATGCGATCTTAAAAGCATCGAGTCCCTCTTCGAGAAGGGAGTCATAGATCGCTTTGATATCGATACCGCTCTCTTCCAGAAGCAGAAAGAAGTTATCGATGATCTCCTCATCTATCGGCGCACGTGTCTCTTTGATACCGGTTTGTACGAGTGCTTCGATCGTCTCAAGCGGTGCTGTATTGATACTGTCGTCATAGAGTAACTCTGTGACATAGTACGCTTTTGGCAGATCCTCTCCCTTGACTCCGGTACTGGCGAAAAGCGCACGGACATTGGGCAGTGCCCATTTTTGGATATCATGGTAGATTTTAGTCGCATTGTAGACACCCAGCAATCCTGTGGGAATCTCTTTCTCGACGAAAATCGCATCCATCTTGCGGTCAAACCTGCTCACAAAGATACTGACTACCGCTTTTGGCAGTGCTTTTTGCGGATTGAGATCGCTAAATGCGCTGCTCCCTTGTGCAAAAGCTTCCATACAGTTTTGTGCCTGCTTTGGTGAAAAGATCAGTGTCGCATTGACATTGATCCCTCTTGCAAGCAGTGCCTCCATCGCCATATAGCCCGCTTCGGTTGCCGGTACTTTGATCATGACATTGGGACGGTCGATGGCTCTGAAGAGCCGCACTCCCTCTTCGATCGTCCCCTCTGCATCATCGCAGAGTGACGGATCGACTTCGATGCTGATAAAACCGTCATCACCTTTTTCATAAAGGTTCAGGAGTAAATCGGCAGAACTCTGAATATCTTTTATCGCCAATATTTCATAGACTGTTTTGGGATCTTTGCCCCTGAGTTTTGTGATATCCTCATGATAAGCAGGCGAGGAGAGAAAAGCATTTTTAAAAATGGCAGGATTGCTGGTAGCGCCGTTGACAATCTTCTCATCCAGCAGTTTTCTGAAACCGCTCTTTAGAAACGATCTCTCTACAAAATCACACCAGAGTGAAAATCTTCCTTCTTCTATATACATTATATCTCTCCTAACAGTTGGGTTAAATCTTTGGTATCGATGATGATATTTGCCTCTTTTTTGAGGATATCTTTGGCACAAAATGCCACGCGTTTCGCTGCATGGGCGAACATGGATCGGTCATTGGCACCGTCCCCTACGGCGACAGTCTCCGCTTCGCCGATGCCCAGCAGTGTCTGCACACGACGCAACATATCCCCTTTGGAGTGGTCAAACATCATCTCCCCGCCTACCAGACCGCTCAAGACGCCATCCTTGACATGAAGTGTGTTGGAAAAGTCGGCATCAAAGCCCAGAATATCTTTTGCTTGAGATGTTGCGTTGCGAAAACCGCCGCTGAATACAACGACGGTATAACCTCTGCTTTTCAGTTCAGTGATCGTCTCTTTGGCACCGGGCATAAAAGGGAGGTTGTGGCAGATCTCATCGACTTTCTTCTCCTCCAAACCTCTTAGCAGTGTCACACGGGTGGTCAGGCTCTCAAAAAAGTCCAGTTCCCCCTGCATCGTGCGTTCCGTAATCTCCGCAATCTTCTCACCCAGTCCCAGCGGCTGCGCCAGAAAATCGATCGTCTCTCCATCCATCAGCGTGGAATCGAAGTCAAATACGCATAGTTTCATGAACATAGTACCTTTACATTTTTTGGATATAATATCAAAAATTTATAGAAGAAATGCAGCCTATGTTTGAAACCTTTATCGATAAACTTCACAATGATACCTTTTTGACACTCGAAACGACGCCGAAACATTCTGCGACGTTTCAGCCTGTGATCGACCGGATCAAAGCGCTGGGACTGCATAAAAAGGTGGATGGCTTCAGTGTGACCGACTCGCCTCTGGCAAAGATGAAATATAGTGCGATGTTTGCATCGCTGAAGATTCAGGAAGCGTTCAAAAAGCCGGCACTCGCGACCATGACGATGCGTGACCGGAACAAGATCGCACTTCAGTCCTCGCTGCTGGGCGCCAATGAGTTTGATATCCGTGCTATCCTCGCGCTGACGGGAGATCCCGCTTCGATGAGTGACCAGCCTGCCGCAAAAGGGGTTTTTGAAGGCAACTCTACACTGCTGCTGGATATCATCAAATGTTTCAACGGCGGGATCGACTATGCGGGCAAGCCGCTGGAAGTACGCCCCCGACCGATCTACCCCTTTGCCGTCTCCAACGCCTTTGCCAAAAATCCGAAAAATCTTCAAAAAAAGATGCGTCTGAAACTCGAACATGATGCTGCGGCGATCATCACCCAGCCTGTCTACAGCACGGAAAACGCCAGAATGCTACTTGAACTTTTTGAAAAGGCGAAGGTCGAAGTGGGAGAGAAGGCAAAAGATGCCCAGCTGATACTGGGTTTTTTCCCTATCACCAGGTTGCGAACCGCACAGTTTCTCACCGCACACGTTCCCGGTGTGGAAGTACCGAAGTACTGCTTTTTGAAGCCAAAAATATCGACGACGAAACACAGGAAAAAACGGGGCTTGAACTGAGTCAGAAAGTTTTTGAGGAGCTCTATCACATACATCCAAAGATGCACGTGATGGCTGCCAACAATTTTCAGCTGGCAAAGGATATCATCTCGCTGGTACGCTGACAAGAGGGGCAATGCCATTAAGTTAAGCATTTAAGCGCGGTTTATCTGCGCGTGAGCCCTCCGCTGAGCAGAACATAGCGTTAGCGTAGCTTTTGGGACTCTGTTCCAAAAGCGTAAAATAATGTAAATTTAAGCGCGGTTCAACTGCGCGTGAGCCCTGCGCTGAGCAGAACTTAGCGTTAGCGTAGCTTTTGGGACTCTGTTCCAAAAGCGTTAACTTAATGGCTTAAAAGTCTCTTTGCGACTTTCAGGATCGTGATGATCGTCTTCTCTTTCTTTCCGATGCCGTAGATCATCCCCTGATCTTTGTGCAGAGTTTCGGGTGTCGGATCGATCGATGACTTTTTCAGACGAACCGCCTCTGTCAGTTTGTCGATGACAAAACCTGCGATATTGTCTCCGTCACGCATTACGATATAGCGTGTTGTCTCATCCGCCTCTTTTTTCGGCAGGTTAAATTTCATGCGCAGGTCGATCAGCGGTATGACGTTTCCTCTCAGGTTAAAAGCACCAAGAACATATGCGGGCGTACTAGGAATACGTGTATATTCGATCGGTTTGATGATCTCCTGAATATCGAGAATCGGTATCGCATACTCTTCATCTCCTACGATAAATCCGACAAGCTGAATCTCCTCCTCCTCTTTGTTGTTATCCGTGTTGTTTAGAAGATTGTGCTTTTGCTGCTGCTGCTGCTGTTGTTGTAAAACGTTGCTTAATTGTGCGTCCATCAGGCGACCTCCATTACCGGTAAGTTTATATTTTTTCGTAAAGTTTCCATCAGGTATTCGGGTGAGTAGGGTTTGGTGATATACTCAGTCATACCCGACTCGATTCCCCGGAGTCTGTCCGATTTGGAGACTCTCGACGTGACTGCCAGAAGCGGAAGATTTTTATAGCGTGAATATTTGCGTATCTCCGACGCCAGGGTGTATCCGTCCATCTGAGGCATTTCAATGTCGATCAGTATCGCATCGAAACTGTTGTCGCCTGATTTGATCATGTTGAGTGCTTCGAGGCCATTGGTTGCTTCGGTCAGGTTGAGTCCCAGCGGAGCGAGTGACTTCTTCATGATAGTTCTGTCAGTTTTACTGTCATCGACGATCAGTATGTTAAACTCATCAGGACGGGTCTTTTGCACGGCTTGTGTCTCGACCTGTTTGGTCAGATCGACGTTGATACCTTTTGCCAGTTTCATCATCGCAGCGACATCGGTGATGAGTGTTACGCCGCCGTCACCTCGGATCGTCGCCCCTGCGATACCTTCGATGCCCTGGAGATAGTCTCCCATAGATTTGATAACGATCTCCTCCTGTCCGACCAGACCATCGACGATGATTCCCAGTTTGCTTTCCGCCAGACCGACGATGACCACATAGACATGCTCTCCACTGTCAAAAACCTGCTCCACACCGAACATATCGGAGAGTCTGACAAGTGAGAGGATCTCGTTTCGCAGACGCAGAACGTTTTTGCCTTCGATCGTATAGATCTCATCCATCGAGATGCGGACTGTCTCTAGTACCGAAGCCAGCGGTATCGCAAAGAACTCTTCCTGTACAGAGACCAGCAGTGACTGCATGATCGCCAGTGTCAGTGGGATCTTGAGTTTAAAGACAGAGCCTTTATCCATTTCGCTGTCGATATCGATGATCCCGTTGAGTTTTTCGATGTTGGTTTTGACGACGTCCATTCCCACGCCGCGTCCGGAGACACCTGTCACCTTGGCAGCAGTCGAAAAGCCCGGTCTGAAGATGAGTGCATAGGCCTCTTTGTCGCTCAGCTGATCCGCTTCACGCTCGGTGATGACGCCCTTTTCGATTGCTTTCATCTTGAGAAAATCCGGATCCATACCCGCACCGTCATCTTCGATAGCGATGACGATCTGGTTGCCTTCGTTGTAGGCTTTCAGTTTGACGGTACCTTTTCTCGGTTTGCCTTTCGCTTCTCTCTCCTCCGGAGACTCTATGCCGTGGTCACATGAGTTTCGGATCATATGTACCAGAGGATCGCCGATCTCTTCGACGATCGATTTGTCCAGTTCCGTATCTTCGCCGATCGTGACCAGTTCGATCTCTTTGTTGAGCTCTCTGGAGAGATCGCGTACGAGTCTCGGAAACTTATTGAAGACTTTGGATACCGGAAGCATTCTGGTCTTCATGACAGCGATCTGCAGATCGGTGGTGACGAGTGAAACGGAAGATACGACTTGATTGAGCTCTTCGAGAAACTTTTCACCTTCATAGCGCTCTTCCACATCGTCGTAGATCTTCAAAAGGCGGTTTTTACCAAGTACCAGCTCACCGATGAGGTTCATGAGATGATCGAGTCTTTTGACTTCGACGCGGATCGTCTGCTCCGGTGTTGAAGGGGTTTTTTTAGGTGCTGTTGATTCCTCTTTTGCTGAAGCCGGTTTGGTCACTTTGGGTGCCGGTTTGGTCTCTTTTTTACTCTTCGCAGGTTCAGATTCCTTCTTCGCTTTTTTCGCCTCTTTCTCTTTCATCTTCTCCGCCAGAAGTCGCTCTATCTCCGCTTCCACCTCTTCATCGGACATATTGGCGTAGTCGGGCTCCTCTTCGGGTTCAGGTTTGGATTGCGGTTCTGTAGCCTTCTCCTCTTCTGAACTGTTTTGTACCTCTTCCAGAGTTTTGCCCTGTGAGATGGAGTCGAAACGGTTGCAGATATCCTCTATCTCTATACCGCATTGTGTATCCGTACCGCTCTCTTTGATCCCCTCCAGAAGGGCTTTCATCATATCGACAGACTCTAAAATCACATCCATTATTTCCGGTGTGATCTTCAACTCATTGCGTCTCGCTTTGTTGAGTACATCTTCCATATGGTGTGTCAGCTTGGTCAATATATCGAAGTTCAAAAATGAGCTTGAACCTTTTACGGTATGGGCAACACGAAAGATGCTGTTTAAAAGTTCCAGATCTTCGGGGTTGTTTTCAAGTTCTACGAGATCCTGATCGATCTGCTCGACTAGCTCGAAAGCCTCTACCAAAAAGTCTTCTAAAATTTCCTGTAAATCATCCATATCTCTGTTCCTTATACCGTAAGTGTTGATTTTTTTTGTTCGCTGGCGTGGATCGCTTTGCTGATCTCGGTGTAAAATGTCGATGCGTCAAACTTGGTCAAATAGGCATCTGCACCCGCCTGTTGTCCGCGGATATCACTGAAGTGGTCGCTGATCGAGGAGTTGAAAACGATCGGGATGCTTTTGAGAAGATCGTTGTTTTTGACGTGTGAAGCGAAATGAAAACCATCCATCTGCGGCATCTCGACATCACTGACGATGATCTTGAGCTCTTCGGTGATATTGTCGCCGAAGATATTGAGCATCTCCTGAAGTTTTTGCAGACCCTCTTTTCCATCCTGTGCTTCGATGACATTAAATCCCATCTTTTGCATCGCCTCTTTGACGATACGTCTTGCCGTGGAGCTGTCGTCGAGGATCAGCGCCGATCCTTTGAACTGCTCTATCTCTGTGGAAGTTTGTGTTGAAGGGGTATAAAATCCTAACTCTTCGATGATACTCTCCAGATCGAGTATCAGCAGCACTTCGTCATTTTCGATTTTGGTGACTCCTGTGATGCGTGTCTGGTTAAATACACCGTTATCTTCTGATGTAAACGATGCCGACTCGATATCGCCCCAGCTGATACGTCTGATCCTGCGTGCTTCATGAACGGCAAATCCTATGAGGATATTGTTAAATTCGGTGATGATGATCCTCTTTTGCAGCTCCGCACCTTCGGGATCTTTGATCTTCATCCATTTCGCCAGATTGATGACAGGGATAACAATACCGCGAAGGTCAAAAATACCGTCAATATACTCCGGTGTACCGGGAAGTTCCGTCAGTGTGGGAAACTTGATGATCTCCCGCACTTTGGCGACGTTTACGCCGTATATGCCTTCGTAAACTTTGCCGTTTTCCTCTCTGATTAGCCGAAAATCGACCAGCTCCATCTCGTTGGAGCCGACTTTCAGGATGTTGTCGTCGTTCATTTTATCCCCTTATGTGCACTTCTTTGAAAACGACTTTATCGGTGAAGGTGATTTTGTAGTAACTTTTGTCACAGGCATAGGCAGAGAAATTTTTGTACGTCATATCGTCAAATACAAATTCTCTGTTTTGGTGGTGATGCCCTTCACAGATAAAATCAATTTTACTTGTCTCTATATCGTACGTTTGGATTTTTTGTTTAATGTAGCGGTGAAAACGGGGGGATTTTTTGCAGATATATTTTAACTGCTGTTGTTTGAGGATGGATTTGGAGATGGTATGTTTGCGCAGATGGTCAATGAGGTTGAGAAGTGTCAGCAGGAGGGGATTTCGGATCAGTTTCGCGTAGATGCGGTAGGTAGCGTTCTCATTCCAGTCGCCGTGGGAGAGGAGTATGCTCTTTTCATGAAAGCGTGCGGTGACAGGTTGCTTTTGTATGGGTATCACCGTAACGGCAGGAAAGAGTTTGCGGAGGTTGAAGTCATGATTTCCCTCAAGATAGATGATCTCCGTTTTTCGGGAGAGTCTGTTGATAAGGTCGATCGTTTTGCGGTAGTGTCTGTGTGTGTAGGAGACCTGTCCGACAAGCAGGTCGAACATATCGCCCATCAAAAAGAGTTGCTCTGTTTTTATTTCCCCTTCGTCTATGTCACATAAAAAGCGGTAGAAGGCTTCACGTGTGACATTGTCGTGTGCGTCGGAGATAAAGAGCGCTCCCTCTTTGATCTCGATCATGGAACGTAAGCGATCACCGGAATACCGAGATCTTCGTCAAACCCGCACATCAGGTTGGCATTGACCACTGCCTGAGAGGATGCACCGCGGAGGATGTTGTCGATGGCGGAGTTGATGTAGAGTTTGTTATCGACGCATTTGGCGTAGATATCGCAGAAGTTGGTACCGGAGGGGGATTTGATATCGACCGGTTTGTCGAAGATGCGTACAAAAGGATGCGCTTTGTAGTGTTCATGAAGTATCTCCAGCGCATCTACCGGCTCTTTGAGCAGGAGATAGGTATCGATCATCTCACCGCGGGTTACCGGGATGAGGTGGGGTACGAAATTGACATCGAACTTTTTCCCGCTCTGTTTGTAGAGTTTCTCCGCGATTTCGGGCTGGTGGCGGTGGATGAGCGGATTGTAGGGGAAGATGTTTTCGTTGATCGTGACGAAGTGGGTGTTGTGGACACACTTTTTCCCCGCGCCCGAAACACCGCTTTTGGCATCGATGAAGATCGGAAAACGTTCGTCTATATAGGCGGTAAACGGCAGCAGTCCCAGCAGTGCGGCGGTCGGGTAGCAGCCTGGATTGGCGACCAGTGAAGTTTTTCGGATCTCATCGGCATAGAGCTCCGGCAGTCCGTACACGGCATCTTTGATGTGTGCTTTGTCTTCATGAGGGCAGTAGTGTTTTTCGTAGGTCTCCAGTTCCAGACGGTAGTCGGCAGAGAGATCGACCACTTTGACACCGTGTTCCAGCAACGCTTTGGCAAATCCCATAGACGCTTTGTGCGGCAGTGCGAGAAACGCCAGCTGTGCGCGATCCGCTATAGCCGCGGCATTTGCCTTTTCTACCGGCATCTCAAAGACGTCGTAGAGGGAAGGGTGCAGTGCGGTGAGGGAGGTTTCACCTTCACTGGTCGCGACATAGGTGATGTTGAATTTCGGAT
>QNZT01000008.1 GCA_003978455.1 Sulfurospirillum sp. | reverse complement strand
TAAACGCTACCACTTCATGAAGCCTTTTGTGTCGCGGCAAACGCTCTTTCGAGTCTTTCAAACCCCTCATCCACCTCATCTTTCGTGATCGTCAGCGGCGGCAGAAACCGCAGCGTGTTGCGTCCCGCTTTGAGTACCAGCAGCTTTTCGGCAAAGGCATTGGCAACCAGTGCGCTCAGCATCTCCGCGCTTTTGATCCGAAGCCCGCGCATCAGCCCGAGCCCGACCGACTTTTCGATCATATCGGGATACTTCTCCACAAATCCGGCGAGCCGCTCTTCGAAGTAGAGCATCGCTTCATCCAGAGCGCCGCTGTTTTTGTACCCTTCCAGAATCTCCAGTACTTCATACGCCGCGCGAGTCACGAGGTAGTTTCCGCCGAAGGTACTGCCGTGATCGCCCGGAGAGAAGATATCCTTGAGTCTCGTCATCACCACACCGATCGGCACACCGTTGCCCAGCCCCTTTGCGACGGTGATGATATCGGGTTCTATCTCGTAGAGATTGGAAGCAAAGAGCTCTCCGGTGCGGTAGATCCCCGTCTGCACTTCGTCGATCGCCAGCAGGATATCTCTCTCTTTGAGCAGTTTCGCCAGTTGCTGCACTTTGGCTTTATCCTGCGGCTCCACACCGCCCTCCCCCTGCACCAGTTCGATCATGACACAGACGGTATGGTCGTCGATCAGGGAGGCGATATGGTCGATATCCTCCGCATAGACGAAGCCGTCGGGATAGGGTCCGAAGTAGTTGTGCATCTTCTCCTGCCCCGTCGCTTTGAGTGTGGAGATGGTACGTCCGTGAAAAGAGTGCTTCAGCGTGATCACTTTGTAGCGTTTGGGCTCTCCGTCCACTTCGCCGTATTTGCGTGCGATCTTGATCGCCCCTTCGTTCGCTTCTGCGCCGCTGTTGGCAAAAAAGCAGCGCATATCATACCCCGACTTCTCCACCAGCGACTTCGCCAGTTTCGCCTGCGGCTCGATCAGGTAGAGGTTGGAGATATGGATGATCTTCTTTGCCTGATCGCAGATCGCATCGCTCACCCTCTCGTTGGCGTGCCCGACACTGACCACACCGATACCCGACGTAAAGTCGATATATGCATTGTTTCGGTCGTCCCAGACCATGGCACCTTTTGCATGGGTGAAGTTGACATAGTTACGCCCGTAGGAGTGCAGCACAAAATCTTTATCCATCTTTTCAAACATAATAATCCCTTAAAATGAACTGGAGTATAATCGCTAATTATGAATTTTATCTTCTAATCTATTAAACTCTGTTAGAATAGTTCCAAAGGATCATGAAAATGCAGATTGCACTGAATAGATTTATCGGTTTCCTGCTGGTTTTCGCAACGCTTGGTGCCGTTGCATGGCAGGCACTATTTGAACTTCTGGGAGACTGAATATGGCGAACGCTAAACGCTACGACCCGACCGCAGAGGGTAAAAAACCTTTCTTTATCAAAGGGATTTTGCTCTACATACTCGCACTACCGCTGATAGTGGGGCTCTTTTTCGCACTGATCAGCGGTAAAACAGGCGCGATCCTGACACTTGCGATCGCGACGGCACTCTACCTGCTGGGAGCGACGATCGCACGCAGAGGTTTTATAGCAGAGCGAGAGTATGACAAAAGCACCCTCGCCAAAGCTCCAAGACTCAAATACAAAACCGTCTCTGCGATCGTACTGGCGTTTGCAACCTTTTACACCTCCCTTTTCGCCGCACACAACACGCTGATACTCAGCATCGTACTGGCGCTTTTTTTCATGATCGGTTTCTATCTCTACTACGGGTTCGATCCGACAGAGGACAAAGTAGGCGAACTGGGCATCGGTGTCACTGCCGAAGAGGTGATCGAGATCACCGGACGGGCGAAAAAGAGTATTTCGCAACTCAAAAATATCCGCCGTCGCGTCAAAGACCCGGAAGTAGAGGCGATGATCGACAATGTGGTCAAAGAGACCGAAGATGTCATCGCCGCCATCGAAAAAGATCCCAACGACCTCTCCAAAGCACGGAAATTTTTCAATGTCTATCTCTACCGCACGGAACAGATCAGCAGCGAGTACCTCAAAAATCTTGAAAATGAAAATATCGACGAAACACTGCGCGGCAACTTCAAGGAGCTTTTGCAAAGCGTCACCAAAACCATCCATGAACAGAAAGCACGCCTCGACGAAGATGATGTCACCAGACTGGACATACAGATCGAAGCACTCAACAAACAACTAAAGAACGAAGGAGTATAACGATGAATGACAAACACAAAAGTGAGCAACAGGCACAACCGGAAAATAGAAAAGAACATAAAGCACATATGCAGGAAGTAGAAACATCACTTCATGAGACACAGCAGGAGCAGCAGGAAGCGCTTCAGAAGCAGGCGGAAGCACTATCGACAGATGTCGTCGAAGCAAAAAGCGGCGCCCTGGCACTCAAAGAGGAGATCGTCAAAGACGGTATCCTGAAGTATGAAGATGCCGACGAAGTGACACAGACAAAGATGGATGTTATCGCCTCCGAAATCGATATCAAAGATCCCAATACCGTCATCTTTTTCGGTGCCAAAGCACAGGAAAATATCAACCGTGTCAGTGAGAGTATGCTCGAAGGGGTCAAAAACAAAGACCTCGGACACGCTGCCGACTCACTGAACAATCTGGTCGCCGAGATTCAGGGATTTGACGTCGATGCCCTCGATCCCAACCAGGCACAGGGATTTTTCTCAAAACTTTTCGGCATGGCAAGTCCGGTGGTCAAATTTATCGGCAAGTACGAAGAGGTGCGCAAGCAGATAGACGCCATCACCGACAACCTCGAACAGCAAAAGACACAGCTGCTGACCGACATCACGTCGCTGGAGCGGCTCTACAAAGTCAACTTCGAGTTTTTCAAAGAGCTGGAACTCTATATCGCCGCAGGACTCCATAAACTAGAACAGCTGGACAATGAGATCATCCCCAAACTGCAAGAGGAAGCGGGCTCCAGCAAAAAGATGCAAAAAGCGCTCAGACTCAGAGATATCATCAATACACGCGACGATCTGGAGCGCCGTATCCACGACCTGCGCCTGACACGACAGGTGGCGATGCAGGCACTACCGACCATCCGTATGGTACAGGACAACGACAAATCGCTCATCTCCAAGATCAGCTCCGTACTGGTCAACACCGTGCCGCTCTGGAAAAACCAGCTTGCACAGGCGATCACCATCTACCGCAGCTCCGAAGCGGCAAAAGCAGTCAAAGGCGCGACCGACATGACCAATGAGCTTCTGGAGAAGAATGCCGAAGCGCTCAAAGAGGCGAACCGTGAAACCAGAGAGCAGATCGAACGTGGTGTCTACGACATCGAGTCGATCAAAAAAGCGAACCAGACCCTCATCGATACGATTCAGGAGTCTCTGGAGATCGCACAGAAAGGAAAAGAGACCAGAGCCGCTGCCGAACAGGAACTCATCGAAGTGGAAAACCAGCTACACGATGCACTGCTTGCAGCCGGCAAGATCAGAAGACACTAAAAAGGATCAAATATGGGTTTTTGGGATAAGATTTTCGGAGAGTTTATCGATGTTATCGACTGGCTGGATGAGAGCAACGACACCCTTGTCTACCGTTTCGAGCGCTACAACAACGAGATCAAGTACGGTGCGAAGCTGACCGTCCGGCAGGCACAGGCGGCGGTCTTTGTCAACGAAGGGGAGATCGCCGACGTACTGGGACCTGGTATCTACGAACTGACAACCAAAAACCTGCCGATACTCACGACCCTTCAGCACTGGGATCACGGTTTCAACTCTCCCTTCAAAGCGGAGATCTACTTCTGCAACCTGCGCCGCTTCACCGATCTGAAGTGGGGCACCAAAAACCCGATCATCCTGCGAGACAAAGAGTTCGGCGCGGTGCGGCTGAGGGCTTTTGGTACCTATGAGATCCGCATCGAAGATCCGCGCAAATTTATCGAAGAGATCGTCGGTACAAACGGACACTTCACCGTCGATGATATCAGCAACCAGCTGCGTAATATCATCGTCGCCCGTTTCACCGATATCGTCGCATCGGCAAAGATCCCGATACTCGATCTGGCAGCCAACTACGACCAGCTGAGCGAATATGTAGGAGAAAAGATTGCAAAAGAGTTTCATGAATATGGACTCGAACTCTCCCGCGTACTGATCGAAAACATCTCCGTACCGCCGATGGTCGAGGAGGCACTCGATAAACGCACCTCGATGGGTATGATCGGGGATCTGCGCAAATACCTCGACTTCCAGACCGCAGAATCACTCACCAAAGAGGGAAGCGGTATGTCACAGATGGTCGGTATGGGTGTCGGGTTCGCGATGGCGGACAAACTCGCCAAAAGTTTCGACAAACAGAAAACGCATCCACAAAGCCCTTACATACCCGAACCTTTCGAGAAGATGTACTACTTTGCCCAGGACCGACAACCCAAAGGTCCCTACAATATCGACGAGATCGAAGAGATGATCAAAACGAACAAAATCGACGCATCTACACTGATGTGGAGTACCGGTATGGAGAAGTGGGAAAAGGCGAAAGATATCGAAGAGATCGAAACTCTCTTCAACTACCTCACCCCTCCGCCGCTCTAAGACCAGAGAGAAATGGCAGGCTTTACCAAAGTGATGAAGGGCACCCCCTTCACACAGAAAACCTTTCCCTGTAAATCGTGCGGCGCATCGCTGGTATTTTCCGCCGACGATACTGCACTCAAGTGTGAGTACTGCGGTGCGATCAACTACCTCTACCCACCCAAACTCCCCATCTACGAACAGGATCTCGACAAAGCACTCGCCCGCATAGAACATGCTCCGCGCTATGATTTAAGGGCACCCAAAGAGATCAAATGTCCGGTATGTGCGGCATCGTTTACCCTCAAGCCGCATACACGAAGCACACGATGCCCCTACTGCAACGCCCCCATCGTCACCAATCTCGATATCTTCATGCCCCTCGCACCCGAATCGCTGCTGCCGTTTAAAATCAATCAGAAAAAAGCGAAGGAGATCTTTAGAAAGTGGGTAGGCTCCCTCTGGTTTGCCCCATCGAAGCTGGAACAATACACCCGCTCCGATGCCACATTTGAGGGAATCTACCTTCCATACTGGACATTCGATTCCGACACAATCACCCATTTTCAGGGATACCGGGGCGACACCTACTACGAAAGAGTCCCCAGACGTGTTTTCATCGACGGCAGAGAACAGATCATCGAAGAGATGGAGCCGCGCATCGAGTGGACACCGGTGCAGGGTGAAGTCGCACGCCACTTCGACGATATCCTCATCGGCGCTACCAAAACCCTGCCGCGCAAACTTGCAGACTCCCTTCAGCCCTGGGATCTGGAAAACCTTGTCCCTTACGACGACAAGTATCTCAGCGGATTTGAGAGCGAAACCTACTCCGTCGCACTGGACGACGGTTTTGCCTATGCCAAAGAGTATATGGCTTTTATGCTGCGTGAAGCGGTACGTGCACGCATCGGCGGTGACCACCAGAAGATCTCCTATATGCAGATATACCATGAAAACAAACGCTTCAAATATATCCTGCTACCCATATGGACCGCCCACTTTCAGTACAAGAACAAAGAGTACCGCTTCGCGATCAACGCCAGAACAGGCACCATCAAAGGCGAACGTCCCTACAGCAGCTGGAAAATCTTCTTCGCCCTGCTCTTCGCACTAATACTTTTGGGCACGCTCTTTTTCATGAGCGAACATCCACAAGCTATGGGAGATTTTTTTGACAACGTGAGGGTGATTCGGATTCAGATTTAGTGTGATATAAACCTGCAATAAAAACAGATATCGGGTTCAGTTTGTGCTTGAGAGGACGATATAGAATATAGAAAACCTTTAGAAGGAGTCTCTCATGAAATACAAACGTACACTCTTCATCGCACTGGCACTCGGAGCCGTGGCACTCTCTGTACTCTCCAACGAGAGTAGCTTTACCAATGCCTACAGCTTTGTCAATCCCGTCGATCTGCTGGTGCTTTATTAATCTTTTTGAAGCGGTGCGCTCTGTGCCGCTTCACCGATGACACCCAGAGCCTGTTGACGATAAAATAGACCAGTAAAGAGACACCGACACAGTAAGGCACCGTACCGACATAGAGCGGGACGACGATATCGTCCCAGTGCTTCTGAAACCACTCCAGCGTCAGCTGCACGTCTTCCAGACCGCTTTTCCCAAGCAGGAGATTTCCCGTTTTATACTCCATATAGTACATAAGAGGCATTGTCAGCGGATTACTGAGCCATACCATCGAAAAAGCGATCGGTACGTTGAACTTGACAAAGGGCGTTACGGCAAGTACCGCCAGCATTTGCATCGGCATAGGGATAAAACCCCAGAAAAGCCCTATCAGAAGCCCCCTGGTGACAGATTTTCTATTGATAGAGAGATACTCACGGGGGATCTTGTACTTTTTGATCAAGGCATCGAATTTACTGCTTCTTGCAGTGGCTTTAAAGGTTTTTCTTATCATATTTGTTTAAATTATCTTTTATTTTATAAATTACTTACGCTATAATAACTTATCTTGGTTTAGGAAAGCATATGGTGGACAGGGTTATACTAGACAATCTGGACGAAGCGGAAAAAACGGAACTCAAAGCGTCACTCGAAGCGATCATCGAACGCACCTACGATCTGGAGAAAGAGTACAAACTGCTGCAAAAGAGCGTTCATGGATTTCAGGAGCTGGTACGCCAGCTGGTCGAGTCACAGCCCAATCCGATGTGGATCGTCGACAAAGAGACTGAGACCATATTTTTTCAAAACAGCGCTTCGGGACACTATGACAAACTCATCACACTTATCGATATGCAAAAAGAGATTCAGGAGGTCGAATACGGTCAGACAGTTTTGCTGGTAAAACTGCGTACCGTCGAGGGAGACGAGACCAAAAGGATCATCTCCGCCACCGATATCACCGAACAAAAGAGGAGCGAACGGCTGGCATCGATGGGACGTATCGCGGCACATCTCGCACATGAGATACGAAACCCCATCGGCTCGATCTCTCTGATGGCATCCACCCTCTTCAAACGGGTCGATGCAAAACAGAAACCGCTTGTCGAAGAGATCAAAAGCGCTATCGGACGTGTCGAGCGGATCATCAAATCGACACTGCTCTTCACCAAAGGGGTGGATATCAAAAAGGAGCGTTTTACACTCTCTGTGCTAGAGGAGGATATCCGACTCGCTTTCGAAAACTACGCCTATACCAAAGAGATCCATCTTGACACCGACTTTATGGCATCGACCATCACCGGCGATCCCGATCTTCTGGGTATCGTGATGCAGAACTTTCTCTACAACAGCATAGATGCCATCGAAGAGAGTGACGATGAAGAGGGG
>QNZT01000139.1 GCA_003978455.1 Sulfurospirillum sp. | reverse complement strand
GAAAGCAACTGTGAGTGTCGCAAACCGTCACCGAAAATGTTGCTGGAAGCGCAAAAAGAGTTCAATATCGATATGAAACACTCCTGGATGGTGGGCGATAAAAAGAGTGATATCGATGCAGGGAAAAAGGCAGGGGTAGGGAAAACGGTCTATATAGTGCACGACAGGCAAAATATGTGTAATGAGGCTGATTATATAATTGAAAAAGTGGGCAAGCTGGAAGGATTGGTCAGGAAACAGGTTTGAGTGCCGTCCTGTCTCCTGAGATAATCTGGTTTAATTTTCGGGAAGAATATAGTGTTGCGTAAGTGTTCTTTCGCATTCACTGTTTTTTACAGTTAAAGTAAGATCCAGCGATTGAAAAGTGGATAGATCTATATCTATTGTTTTGGTTGCGCCAGTGGTCTCGCTAAAATCGACTATATTGCCGTCAATAAAGTTTTCTGTCGCCAGCCATGTACATTCGCTTGCTGTTTGATCGTCGATACGCTGACCATTGTAAGTAGACTCTTTACACGAGAAGTTGTATTTTTGTGTATTGTTTACTTTTTCAAAAGTGACTTTTGGATCGAGATCACATGGGTTGCTCAAAAGAGCGTTTTGTCTGTTCACCCTCACTTGCTGACACACTTTTTGCGAGGCATTTTTATCGTCTGTAACCGTCAAACATATCTTATGGACTTTGTTGTCACAGGGGAGAGTCGTTGTTGAGACTGAGCTGGAAGTGTTTTGTCTGATACCGTCAATAACCCATATATGGTGCACGATCGATCCATCCAAATCATAGCTCCCCCTGCCGTCTGCAGTGATTGTACTTCCGCAGACTATGCTGGTAGGGACTCCTTTGATAATAGGTACAGGAGTTTGGTTTCCTCTGATCTCAACTGATTGTGTAAGCAAAACATTTTCACAACAGGATGATTCACAGCCGGCGATAAACAGTACTATTGTTATAAGGACAACATTTAATAAAAGTTTCATACAAACTCCTAAGGATTTTTATTAAAAATAACTTAAATTATTAACCATTATAAAAAACAAACCCTTAGAATAAGCTTTTGCTCTCAAATACATTGATCTGTAATTAAGTCTCTATTGGGATATAAGAAGATTTCGACTCTTCTGTTGAGTGCCATATTTTCCGGTGTGCTGTTTGGAACGACAGGTTTGGCGTAAGAGCACCCTTTCTCATAGATCGGATTGGGGATACCGCTTTTAATGAGCATATCGGCTACGGTTCTGGCACGCTTTTTGGAGAGCAACCTGTTGTAGGAGAATGATCCACGGTTGTCTGTGTGTCCGACGACCTGGATGATTGACTGCGGATAATTTCTCAAAACGGAAGCGAGTTTGTTGATTTTGTAGCGTGCTGTCTGTGTCGGTTGTGCGGAGTTGGTAGGGAACATCATCTTGTCACGAAATGTGATTTTGACATATCTGTCCGTTTTGGTAACGATGATATCTTCATCACTGGTAGCTTCCGCATTGGGTGTATTATTTACCTCCGTTTCAAGCGCTTTGGCAACTTCAGCCGCCTGTTTGTCCATATTGTAGCCGATCGCACCGCCGATTGCAGCTCCGGTAGCTGCGCCGATAACGGTACCTTTGGTGTTTTTGCCGATAATATTTCCGAGTATGGCACCGGCAGCTGTACCGATCGCAACACCTTTTTTCGTATTGTCACCTGCTACAGTTTGCTGAGGCATCTGCGAGCATCCTGTGATGAGTGTTGCCGCGATCAGTGTCGATAGTGTATATCTGTATCGTTTATTTGCTTTCATGAATAGTTCTCCTTCATAGATGGTATACCGCGATTATAACACAAAAAAAATAATCCGGGTATATGAAAATCGATTATCTGCATTTTGTGATGATATCATCTTTATCGGTATAGATAAAGAGATCGACCCGGCGGTTTTGTGCATCACAGAGTTTGTGGGGTTTGGTGGGGTCACACGCTTTGCGAGGGATCAGGTCACTGCACCCTTTTGCCAGCACTTCCTGCTTCAGACCATTGTTGAAAAGAAACTCTGCTACGGAGATAGCGCGCAGATCGGCATAGTGCTGCATCTCTTTTTGGGTGCCTTCATCATATGCGTGTCCGATGACCTGTATGATAACCTTGGGATATTTTTGAAGCGCGGGTATGATCTTTTGCATATTTTGTGTTGTTTGCGGGTTTAAATTTGTATCTGTACGTGCAAACATCATTGTCTGTTTAAAACTGATTTTGA
This sequence comes from Sulfurospirillum sp., assembly GCA_003978455.1. Taxonomy (GTDB): domain Bacteria; phylum Campylobacterota; class Campylobacteria; order Campylobacterales; family QNZT01; genus QNZT01. The sequence goes on along the minus strand of QNZT01000139.1, from coordinate 5,247 downwards.
GAAATTTGTTTGTGAGGTAGAGATTGATCCCTTCATGAAGCGTTGGACCAGGAGTGCCCGCAATCTGAAGGGCGGCGCCGGTATCCTCTTTCAGGAGAGTTGCAAGTTCCTGAAGTTTTTTATTTTTGATTCGGTGCTGTTTTATCTTAAAAATACCGGAAAAACTGATATTATCGATGTATTCGTATGTTTTGGTAGTGCACCCTTGCAGTAACATAATAAAAATAAAAGAGAGGGGCAATAGTAAATATCGTTTCATAGATACTATTATACCTGCTGTTTACCTACGAAATCCTTCAATACCATATTTAAGTTAAATACGAGAATCCAAGCGCGGTTCAACTGCGCGAGAGCCCTCTGCTGAAGAGAACTCAGCGTTAGCGTAGTTTTTGGGACTCTGTTCCAAAAGCGTTAACTTAATAAGAATCCAAGCGCGGTTCATCTGCGCGTGAGCCCTGCGCTGAGCAGAACTCAGCGTTAGCGTAGTTTTTGGGACTTTGTTCCAAAAGCGTTAACTAATGGTACCTATGCTAAAGCTACTATAATGTAAAATATCGCACTTTATATAGATTACAGGAGAATCTTCGTGTTCGAAGCCTTATCAGACTCGTTTAAATCAGCGATCAATAAAATTCGTTTTGCAGATGACGAAAAGTCACTCAAAAAAGCGCTTGATACGCTTAAAAAATCACTTTTAAAATCGGATGTGCATCACAAAGTGGTACGCGACCTTGTAAAAACAGTCGAGATCGAGACCAAAAGAAGAGGGATCGGGAAAGATAGCTTTCTGCTGGCACTCAAAAATGCCCTGACCGATACCCTGACGGCACCTGGTAACCAGGGATTTGTATTTGCTTCCAAGCCGCCGACTATCGCACTGATGTGCGGTCTGCAGGGTAGCGGTAAAACGACAACGACGGTCAAGCTTGCCAGTTTTCTGAAACAGAAAAAGAAAAAAGTACTCGTTGCGGCGTGTGACTTGCAGCGGCTTGCGGCGGTGGAACAGCTCAAACAGCTCTGTGAACAGAATGAGATCGATCTCTTTTACGAAGAGGATGAGACAGATCCCGTCAAAATCGCCAAAGATGCACTCAAGCGTGCCAAAGAGGGGTTGTACGATGTGCTGCTGGTGGATACGGCAGGTCGTCTGGCGATCGATGAAGAGTTGATGGCTGAGCTCAAAGCGGTTAAAAAAGCGCTCAACCCCGACGAAGTCTTTTATGTGGCGGACTCTCTGACCGGTCAGGATGCCGTACGTACGGCATCAACCTTTCATGACAATATGGAGATCACCGGTGTGATCCTGACCAAGTATGACGGTGACAGCAAGGGCGGTGTGGCACTGGGAATCGCAAAACAGATCGGTATACCGCTGCGATTTATCGGTACGGGAGAGAAGATTCCCGATCTGGAGCAGTTTTTGCCGGATCGTATCGTCAGTCGTTTGATGGGCGAGGGTGACCTCTTGACGCTTGCGGAGAAGACATCGGATATCATCGACGAGAAGCAGGCGAAAAAGATGAGTACCAAGATCAAAAAAGGGCAGTTCAACTTCAACGACTTTCTTGAGCAGATGGAGAGTATGAAAAAGCTGGGAAGCATGAAGTCTCTGCTGGGGATGATTCCGGGTATGTCGGGTATGGCAAGCAAAATCCAGGATCTGGATCTGGAGAACTCCAAAGAGATTAAACATATCAAGGCGATGATCAGCTCCATGACCAAAAAAGAGCGTGAAAATCCCGCGCTTTTGAACAACAGCCGTAAAAAAAGGATCGCGGCGGGTGCCGGGCTTTCGCAGATGGAAGTGAACCGTTTTCTGAAGCAGTTCCAGAACGCGGCGAAGATGGCGAAGAAGTTTTCGGGTAAAAAAGGGATGAAAGATCTTGAAAACCTGATGGCACAGCAGAACAAGATGCAGTTTCCAAGGTAAAGAAAAGGAAAAGTAGGTATAATAGCGCGCTCATTACGAGCTTGACGTACGGCTTAGCAGTCTTAATCACTTTAAAAGTGCTAAGCCGTTTGACAAAATACAAGATAAAATTACAGGAGAATTTATGGCAACAGTTATCAGACTTACAAGAATGGGAAGAAAGAAAAAACCTTTTTACAGAATCGTCGTTACAGACAGCAGAAAGAGAAGAGACGGCGGCTGGATTGAGTCTATCGGGTATTACAACCCTCTGACAGAACCTGAGACGATCAAGTTCGACAAAGAGAGACTCGACTACTGGAAAAGTGTCGGCGCGAAGATGAGCGACCGTGTTGCGAGAATCACGAAGTAGCGACGATGGCTGACCAGTTTATCTACACATTTGCGACGCTTATCGCATCCAAACCGGATGCCGTCAAAGTGGAACGAAAAGATGTAGATGATACCTTTTCCGAAATCACGGTGATCGCGGACAAAAGCGATACCGGCAAACTGATCGGGAAAGAGGGGAAGATGATCTCCGCTCTTAAATCCGTGATTTCAGGCTGTAAAGCCAAAGAGAACAGATCGTACCGTATCGTTATCAAATCTCATGAAGAGTAGTGATAAGATACATATTGCCACTATCGGCAAGTGTGTCGGTCTTCATGGTGATCTCAAACTTCACCTTCATACCGATTTCCCCGAACAGTTCAGTGCCGGCAACAGCTTTGTGACAGACAAAAAACAGGAATTGACGATCCACAGCTACAACCCCAAAACAGCACTGATACAGTTCGTCGGCTACGGCGACCGTACTGTCGCATCGAAACTGACCAATCAAAAACTCTTTACGACTGTTGAAAAGAGCAAAGAGGTGTGCGGGCTCAAAGAGGGAGAGTATTTCTGGTTCGATATGATCGGCGCTGAAGTCAAAGAGGGTGATCTGACACTGGGAAAAGTGGCGGAGATCGAGCGCATCGTCAATACGGACTATCTGATCCTCGAAACCGATGCTGCACTGGTGGAGAAGGGGTTGCCCAAAAAGTTCTATATCCCCTATATCCCGAAGTATGTCAATCACTTTGACGAAGAGCGCAAAACGGTTTTTACAGAGGGTGCTTACGATATTTTAGAAGCGAGTTAGTGTGCGTTTTTCGTTTGTGACACTCTTCCCGGAGTTGATTACACCCTATTTTGAAGCTTCGATTTTGAAGCGGGCGAAAGAGAGCGGCTTGATAGAGGTGGCGTGCTACAACCCCCGAGACTATACCAAAAACCGGCATCTGAAAGTCGATGCACCCCAGACCGGCGGCGGTGCGGGACAGGTGATGTTTCCCCAGCCTCTGGACGATCTTCTGCGCCAGATTCAGACGCGCAATCCCCGTGCGCATATCATCTTCCCTCTTCCCGCCGCCAAACCGTTTCGCCAGAGTGATGCAAAACGTCTGGCAGAGAGGGAAGAGGTCGTTTTTGTCAGTGGCAGGTACGAGGGGATCGATGAGCGGATTATCGAGAAGTATGCCGACGAAGTTTTTTCCACAGGTGATTTTATTTTGACCGGGGGAGAGCTTCCGTCACTGGTGATGTGCGATGCGATCAGCAGAAATATCCCCGGTGTACTGGGAAACGAGGATTCTCTGAGTGAAGAGAGCTTTGAAGATTTACTTCTGGAAGCACCGACCTTTACCAAACCCAACGTTTTTGACGATTCTTCTGTCATCAAAGAATATTTAAAGGGCAATCATGGTAAAATCCACGCTCTTAAACGAGAATTGTCACTCAAAAAGACAAAATATTTTAGACCAGATCTATATGAAAAAGTGAATATCAAACATTTAGAGGATAAAAAATGAGAAATAAGTACATTGAGAACTTCGAAGCAAAACAGCTCGAAGGCAAAGAGATTCCTGATTTCAGAGCAGGGGATACACTGAGAGTTGCTGTAATCATCAAAGAGGGTGACAAAACAAGAGTCCAGAACTTCGAGGGTGTCTGTATCGCAAAACGCGGTCAGGGTGCCGGCGCGACTTTTATGGTCAGAAAAATCGGTGCGAACCAGGTTGGTGTCGAGAGAATCTTCCCACTCTACTCTGAAAGTATCGAAAGTATCAAAGTACTCAGACGCGGTCGTGTCAGACGTGCGAAACTCTTCTATCTCAGAGAGAGACGCGGTAAAGCTGCGAGAATCAAAGAGCTTAGAAAGTAAGCAAGTTCACTTGATTCAACGGGGACTTCAGTCCCGTATGGCGGAGGCAAAGCCTTCCGCTTCCAGTCAGTGGGATTTGTATTAAGATAAAATCCTTCTTTTTTTCGATCAATATTTATCCCGCATCGCCCTTTTTGCTTCCCTGTCCGCCTCTTTTCTTTTGAGCGTCTCCCTTTTATCGTGCGTTTTTTTACCTTTTGCCAGCGCTATTTGCACTTTTGCAAGATTTTTGCGGTTGAAATAGATACTTAACGGCACGATGGTCAATCCGTCTCTGGTCGTTTTGCCGATCAGTTTGTCGATCTCCTTGCGGTGCAGCAGGAGTTTTCTCGGGCGTGTCTCATCGGGTTTGAAGTGGGGATTGGTGGTATCGACATAGGAGATGTGGGCGTTCATGAGAAACGCTTCGTTTTTGATGATCCTGACGTAGCTGTCCTTGAGGTTTACCCGTCCCGCACGCAGCGCTTTGACTTCACTCCCTTTGAGCTCGATGCCCGCTTCGTCATTAAAGATGCGAGCAAGGCGGATGATTGAGCCTAAATGAGGGCTCAATGCCCGATTGCTAGATCGAAACAAAACGACTAAATACAAATTACTCAAACACATGATAAATATAGATGGACAATATGGAGGGGGTCAGATTTTGCGCACAGCGCTAAGTCTTTCAATGATCACTGGGAAAGGCTTTCGGATGAAAAACATCCGTGGACAGAGAAAGAAATGTGGCCTGATGCGGCAGCACCTTACCTGTGTCGAGGCAGCGGCGGAGATTTCCAATGCCTCGGTGCGCGGGGCGGGAGTTGGCTCAACACAGCTCAGCTTCGTTCCAGAGAAGGTCGCTGCTGGCAAGTACCATTTCCGCATTGGAACCGCTGGCAGCACGAGCTTGCTAGCGCAGACCTTGATACCTGCCCTGCTCCAAGCTGATGGTGATTCGCAGGTTATTCTTGAGGGTGGAACCCACAACCCTCTGGCTCCTAGTGCTAGCTACTTGCAGCAAATTTTCCTTGGGGGTTACAAGGAATCTGCGCATTAAACGAGCACAGAAGTTCCAGTTGTTGGTCTAGTTGGGAGGGCGCATCGGTGTTTGTAACTGTTGTCATATAATCAGTTAAGCAATGTGATCTGA
>QNZT01000033.1 GCA_003978455.1 Sulfurospirillum sp. | reverse complement strand
ATCACGACAGGCAAAGAGTATCTCATCATCTCTAAACTGCCCCGCCAAGACCAGATCTCTCATGATGTGCCCCAAGCCTATCTGACTGGAGGAATCAGCACGAAAAAGGATTTTTCTGTTACTTTTTTTCACTTTTTATCTACTTTTACACAGCGACCCATACCACTATTTACAATTGGTACCAATTGTGCTATAATTAGAGTGAAATTCGACACTAGTCGCTCCCCCTTCCTTTTGGAAGTGGGGTTACTACTTTACTGTATTTTTCAACTAACTTCTGATATTCATTTCTACTAAGAGTTGCTAATTTATATTTTATTCTTTTGCTATCAAATGTTCGTGATTGTAACAAAAGGGCTGTATTGGTACGATTTTTAAAATGAATAGTATGAAAGAACCTTCCTTCTTTCAGTTTACTACTCAAAGGAATACCTAAAAACAGATGTTTGCTAAATTTTTTTAATATCACAACTGGTCGTAGAAAATCTTCCCCTTTTCCATATTGTTCAAAACCTATATTTTGCCCTATGGATAGAAAAAATATATCTCGTTCATTAAAGTTAATTGGATAATTGTTTTGTATATCTTGTTTTAAACTATTCCAATCATCAAAAATATTCGGATTTACTATCTGATACATCTTCTCAGCCCTTTCCCAGTCCTCCAAAGTATCTATATCTTGCACTAAATATCTTGGTAAAATTATAGGGATAGAACTTTTACCAAATGCTATATCACATGGCTCATTTTTTAGATTTTCCCAGTAAAACTGCCCTGCATCCTGATACGCCTCTTCCAGATCCTGGCTTCTGCTTTGAAAATGCTCCGGAAAAAACATTTCACATCTGTGCACGTTAGTGATTTTGAAAGTTCTCTGTATGGGAAAGGGCATCGAAGTGACACTAAAAGCCATATGGGCATCGGGATTTTTTTGAAGTGCTTCAAGCCCCTGTTTGAGATATTTGACCTGTAAAAGCGGAGCAGTCGCATAGATCGTACAAACAAAGTCATATGGTTCACCCTTCTCACGAAGCAGAGATACAGCATGCCTGACCACCTCGCCCGTACCTGTAAAATCATCCGCCAGCTCTTTCGGGCGCATCAGTACTTCGGCACCGTATCTTCGCGATACTTCCGCGATCTCTGTATCATCGGTAGAGACTACCACTTTTTCAAACAGTTCGCTTTTTAGCGCTGTCTCTATCGAATAGGCGATCAGCGGCTTTCCGAAAAAGTCTTTGATATTTTTACGCGGAATGCGTTTGCTACCACCGCGGGCGGGGATGATAGCCACAGCTTCAGGCATGAGCGAGCGCCTCAAAAAGTGTTTCGATGACATACGCCTGCTCCTCCTCACTCAAAAGAGGATAGATCGGCAATGAAAGCGCCTCTTCATAATACCTGTCCATCACCGGTGTCTTTTCATCACCGTATCCGAGATCCTGATAATAGGGTTGTCTGTTGATAGGAATATAGTGCAGTTGCACACCCACTCCTTTTGCAAGCAGTTTTAAAAAGAGCTCTTTTTTCGAAATAGCCGTTTTCATGAAATCTATACGCACCACAAAAAGATGATAAGCACTCCCCTCGTTCCAGGGATATAACAGCTTTATAACCGTTCCTTCAAAGCGCTCATGATAACGCTTTGCAATCGCTCTTCTTTTGGCTAAAAATCGATCCAGTTTAGAGAGTTGAGAGAGCCCCAGTGCGCACTGAAAATCGGTGATGCGGTAGTTAAACCCCAGATCTCTCATCTCGTAGTACCAGGGTGCTATGTCGGATCTTCGCTGCATACCATGATTTCTCAGCAACAGCAACTTCTCATAAATCTCTTTTACATTGGTCGTGATCGCCCCGCCCTCACCTGTTGTCATGTTTTTGACAGGATGAAACGAAAAGATGGAGCAGTCGCTATATTTGCAACTTCCGGCTTTGATACCGTTTTGCGTAGCACCGATGGCATGCGCGTTATCTTCCAAAATAGTAATACCGAACTTCTCTTTTAACGCTTTTAACCTCTGCTGGTCGAGCATATTGCCCGAAAATGCTACGCCATAGAGCGCTTTGATGCGGGGATTTTTTTCAATCGCCTCTTTACACAGATCCAGATCGATATTGCCATCTTCGCAGATATCCACAAAGATCGGCTTCGCCCCCGCATAGAGAATCGCATTGGAAGTGGCGAGAAATGAGTTCGGCGTGGTCAGTACCTGATCGCCGGGCTTTAAGATAGCCAGCGAAGCCAGATGCAGCGCCGCTGTACCGTTAGCGACGGCGACGGCGTATTTAGCACCCGTGTACGTGCAAAGAGCCTGTTCAAACTCTGCCGTTATAGGACCTGTGGTGATGAGATCCGATCCCAAAACAGCGCCCACCGCATCGATATCAGCTTCATTAATCGTCTGTCTGCCGTAAGGTATGGGCTTCATCTCTCTATCAACTCCAGAAACGCTTCTCTGCTCATCCAAACATCGTTGCTATCCGAAGTGTATGCAAACCCATCTTCGACAGGCTTTCCTCTCTCTCCTTTCCTATCCACAGCGAAATCCACCGCTTCGGTAAAACGAATCGTCGGCTTGATAACGTAGTGCTTCTCAAACTCCAGCGTTCTCAGGCTATCTTCTCTGGTGATCATCGCTTCATGAAGCTTCTCTCCGGGACGGATACCGATCACGTCATACGCTTTGCCGCCGTTCATCGCCAATGCCAGCTCAGTCATCTTCATCGAAGGGATTTTGGGTACGAATATCTCACCGCCGTGCATGCGTGCAAACGACTCAATCACGAAGTCCACTCCTTGCTGGAGGGTTATCAAAAATCGTGTCATCCTCTCATCCGTGATGGTCAATCTTTTCCCTTCACTGAGCAGTTTTTTGAAGTATGGCACGACAGAGCCGTTGCTGCCTATCACGTTACCGTAACGTACCACGGAAAAACGGGTATGCTTTTTCCCCACGACGTTGTTTGCCGCGACAAAAAGCTTGTCGCTTGCCAGTTTCGTCGCACCGTAGAGATTGATCGGATTCGCCGCCTTATCCGTAGAGAGCGCGATCACCTTCTCCACCCCGCAGTCGATCGCCGCATCGATCACGAACTCCGCACCGTGAACGTTAGTGTTGATGCACTCCATAGGATTGTATTCGGCGATGTGCACATGCTTCATCGCCGCTGCATGGACCACATAGTCAACATCCTGCATCGCTTTTTTAAGCCGCTTGAAGTCTCTCACATCTCCGACGAAATAGCGCATACAAGCGTCGGTAAACTCCTGTGCCATATTGAAATGTTTCTGCTCGTCACGGGAGTAGATGATGATTTTATTGGGCTTATAGCGTTGTAGAATCGTTTGGGTAAATTTTTTACCGAAACTACCTGTACCACCGGTGATGAGGATGTTTTTATTGTCGAACATATAGACATGCCTTCTCTTAGATTAAATATATTCAATTGAAAGCAATAATTATACCAGATACCTAATTTTACATTATCCCGACCTTTTCACAAAACCGCCTGCTCGTCATCACCCCGATATCCGCCGCGTAAAAGTTGTCGTCGTTGGAGACAATCAGATCGCACCCCTCTCTCTTCGCCAGGACATACTGGATCGTATCTTCGAGATCACCATACCGACTCTCTTCTCTCATGAGAGTACAGGTATCGGCAACCTCTTTGTTGGAAAAGGGGATGATTTTGAGGATTTTGTTGATATCTTCTATGTTGTGAAGCGTTTGCAGCTTACCTCTTTTTGCATCTACATAATAAAGTGTCGTGATGATATCACAACTGGTATAGAGCTCTTTTCTGCTTTTTACCAGATAGCTGTAAAGAGACACACTATAGGCATGGTTCACTCTCTCGGGATCAAAGAGATCAAGTAACACGTTTGCATCAAAAAAGATCTTTTGATACATCAGATATCCATAGAAGCTTTAATCGACTGAACCGATTTTCCCACAAGCGATCCAGACTTCACACTACCCACAATACGATCAAGTGCGGCAAGTTTTTCTTCGACACTGTACTCTCTGTATTTGGATTCGATCAGCTCCCGCACCACCTGCGACTGCGTCTTGCCCTCTTTTTCGGCGATCTTTTTCAGATGCTCCGCCGTCTCCTCGTCAAAGATGAAATTTTTTCTTACTGTCATGATCTGCTCCTGCTGCGTTTCTGATATCTATTTTAGCATATGTATGGTTTTATATGTATTAAGCTATACTTACGCCATGCCACGTATCGACAACGACAGATTTTACAAAAATGCGCTCAAAAAGCACGGTGCCACCGCCAAAGGGCTCAACTGGTACGACGATTACTCTCAGATCAGACGCTTCGAGGTGATCTTTGCACTGCTGGAGGAAGATCTTTATGACGACGACACTATTATCGATGCAGGATGCGGCTTCGGGGACTTTTACCACTATGTCAGTCAGTATCGTCAGATCGACTATATCGGTTACGAGATAGTCACCGAAAATGTCGCGATCGCGCGAGAGCGCACGGGACAGAAGATCGTCAGGAAAGATATCCTCACCGACCCACTCGAAGAGGCGGACTTCTACATCGCCAGCGGATCGATGAACATCCTAAGCCGTTTCGAGACCTACCTTTTCATTGAACGCTGCTTCGAACACTCCCGAAAAGGCTTTCTCTTCAACCTCCCCTACGGCAAAGACGAGAGCCGCAGTTTCAACTACTTTCTACCGCAGGAGATCAAACACTTCTGCAAAAAGTTTGGCTGTGAGATCATCACCAGAACGGGGTATCTGCCAAACGATTTTACGGTCTGTTTAAAAGTCTGAAAACGATTTTTTGTATTTGACAAAAAAATGTATATGATGTACAATTATGATGTATAAAGGAGTCATAATGCAGCGAACACAAATTTATTTTGAAGAGAATATGCTTGAAGAGATAAAATCAAGAGCAAAAAGTATGGGGATTTCACTTTCAGCGTATATCAGAGAGGTGTTGCAAAAAGATTTAAATGAGAAAAAAAGAGCTCCTGAAAAATTAGATTTTTCTGAATTTTCCGGGATGTGGAAAGATTCGGATATTACGCTGGATAGTATCAGAGAAAAAGCCTGGAAATGATACTTCTAGATACTAACATTTTGATACAGATACTTAAAGGCGATAAAATCACGACAGACAAAGTGGAGTCTCTCCCGGAGAGTATCGCGATTTCATCGATATCTGCGATGGAACTCTATTATGGAGCATTTAACAAAAAAGAAGTTAGAAAGATTGAAAAGTTTATATCTCTTTTTGAGATAATCCATCTAAGCAGAGAAATATCAACGAAATCCATCAAACTTATCCAAACTTATGCCAAAAGTCACAATTTAGATATTCCTGATAGTTTGATAGCATCTACCGCTATCGTTAACCGTTGTAAATTATTGACATATAATGTCAGAGATTTCAAATATATCGATGGAATTGAACTATCTTAGCACTCGCCAAACGCTTTCTGTTTACAGTCACCAAATCTTCGCAAAATCAAATTCTATAACACACTTCTCAAGCAAGAAAGAGAAGAGCTCATCCTGTGCATTTTTCTCTTTGTGATAGAGACCGTCAGCCAACCTGAAGACTTCAGCTACTTTTGCCGAGGTATCTACCAGTACATAGTAGTTCACACCCATCGCTTCATAGAGTCTGTATTTGACATTTCGGTCTTTGAACATTGTGGAGGGTGAGAGTACTTCAAAGATGATCTCCGGTGTTTTGGTCAGATACGCCTCTCCGATATCCTCACCGCAGACGAGCAGATTGTCCGGGCAGACCACCGTTTCATGATCTATCTTCCAGTCCACTGCCTGGAGTGATTTGCATTTGTCGCACTCTTTGGATTTCTCTTTCAACTCGACAGCGATGTTAAACGATACTTCCTGATGCCGGATCACCGGAGCCGGGCTCATCGCATAGGGGATACCCCGTATCAGTTCCCAGTCCCCTTCCCACTGCTTATAGTCAGTATAACTGTAACGGGGGATATACTCTTCATCTTTTGCCAAAACAGCCATAGAAGACTCCTTTATCAATCTTTTGCTATTATACCACAATTTTTAATACCACTTATATTTGAGGATACCATGGGACAAACGATTACAGAAAAGATATTTAGCGAGCATATCGGGCGTGAAGTCAAAGCGGGTGAGATCATACGCTGCGACATCGATATGATCATCGGAAACGATATCACCACACCGATCTCGATCCGGGCATTTGAAGAGAGTGGCGCGGAGAAACTCGCCAAACCGGACAACTTCGCCATCGTGATGGATCACTTCATCCCGGCAAAGGATATCGCCTCCGCAAACCAGGCGAAGATCAGCCGCGAATTTGCCTACAAGCATGATCTCAAACTCTTTTTCGATGAAAAAGATATGGGTATCGAACATGCGCTGCTGCCTGAGAAGGGGCTTGTCATCCCGGGCGATGTGATCATCGGTGCCGACAGCCACACCTGTACGCATGGTGCACTTGGCGCTTTTTCCACCGGTATGGGCTCCACCGATCTTGCCTTCGCGATGATCACGGGCGGCAACTGGTTTCGTGTACCAGAGTCGATCAAGGTGGTCTTTACCGGCAAACCGGGTCAGCACATCTACGGCAAGGATCTGATCCTCGAAATCATCCGCCAGATCGGTGTGGACGGTGCGCTCTACCAGACACTGGAATTTACGGGAGACACCATCGCGCATCTCGATATGGACGACCGTTTCAGCCTCTGCAACATGGCGATTGAAGCGGGCGCCAAAAGCGGTATCGTCGCGGTCGATGATGTCACCAAAGCATTTCTCTCCGACAAAGAGCTGAGAGATTCACCGAAGTACCACTACTCTGATCCGGACGCGACATATGTCAAGACCATCGAGATCGACGTCAGCAAACTCGATCCCGTCATCGCCTACCCGCACCTGCCCTCCAACGGCAAACCGGTTACACAGGCGGTAAAAGACGATCTGGCAGTCGATCAGGTCTTTATCGGAAGCTGCACCAACGGACGGCTGGGAGACCTGCGCATCGCGGCGGAGATCGTCAAAGGCAAAAGAGTAGCCAGACGCACCCGCATGATCGTCACTCCCGCAACACAAAAGATCCTCAAACAAGCAGAAAAAGAGGGGCTCATCGACATCCTCATCGACGCGGGTGCGGTCGTGAGCAACCCGACATGCGGCGCGTGTCTGGGCGGATATATGGGAATCCTCGGTGACAACGAACGCTGCATCTCCACCACCAACCGAAACTTCGTCGGTCGCATGGGCGCCAGAAGCAGCGAAATCTACCTCGCCAACTCCGCCGTCGCAGCCGCCAGCGCGATCACAGGAAAGATCACCGATCCAAGAGATCTGTGATCTCGTTGATAGTGGATGGTAGATAGTTGATCGTTTTATGAAAAAGCCAACCACCATCAACCATCAACCATCAACCAACCACCATCAACCATCAACCAACCACCATCAACCATCAACCAAAAACTATCCACTTATCATCTTTGCCGGTGGCAA
>QNZT01000009.1 GCA_003978455.1 Sulfurospirillum sp. | reverse complement strand
AAGTGCTTTTCGATAGAGTCGCAGGGAAGTTGCCGGAAGTCGATTTTGAGAAGGAGAGTGCACTCTGGCAGCTGGTGGTCGAAGCCAACAGTGCCGGAGTGCTCCGTTCGGCAAAAGATATCAGCGTCGGCGGTATCGCGATCGCCCTTGCCAAAATGGCTGCCACAAGCGGTAAAGGTGTTTCGGTCAGTGTCGCGTGTGAGGACAAACGTGATATCTTCAGCGAAAGCTTTTCCAGGGCGATTGTGGAAGTTTCAGAGTGTGACAGATTTGAAAAGCTTGCAGCCAAACACGGTGTCCCTTTTACCAAAGTGGGCAGCGTCGGCGGCGAGAAATTTGTCTGCAACGATATCACACGAAAAGTTTCCGATCTGCAACGGATCTTCTATACAACATTTCAGAATGTAATCGAAAAAGATCTCTGAGAAGCGGATTTGATTAAAGGTTCTATATAAAATATACCTTAAGCCAACTGTAAACTATTTTTTACTACTATATAAAAAGTTTACTAATAAAAGGGTCTTGAGGTATGTCACTGGTTACAAGATTTGAACAAAATTCTCTCAGAAAATCGTATCGTACTACGATACCGTTGCAAGTCGCTATAGAGGGGACGATTTACCATGCTATCGACTGGTCCCTGACCGGTCTGGCACTCACAAGCAGCGAGTTAAAAACTGTTCCGGGCAATGAGATCGAAGCGCAGTTGATTCTTCCTATTCACGATGCCAGACTCTCACTTCCTGTCACACTCTACCACGAATATACACAGGAGGATCGGCACGGTTTCTCATTTTCCGGTCTGAGCGAGAAGCACAAAAATGTGCTTCGCCGGTTTATCGAAATGGCGATCGAAGGCAAAATCGACAGAGTCGATGATATCGTCGCTATCTATGAAGAGCCTGAAATCGCCACTCCTATACAGACGCCTGTGACACTTCATGAAGAGGAAGTGCATGCCCTGAAACGCTCCTTTTTCCGTACCTCGGCTCGATATCTTCTTTTTATGGTAGCAGTGCTTGCACTGCTCGGTCTACTCCTTTTTTACAACCTTCGTTATCTTTACGAGGGAAGCGGCGTTGTTTCCGGAAATGACTTGATGGTCTATCCTCCTGTCAGTGCCATCGTCGAGAAACTCTATGTTCATGAGGGTGAAAAAGTGATGCCCGGTGTACCGCTGGTGCAACTGGACAGCAGCGATGTCAGTTATAAACTTGCGTTGCAGGAGGTAGAACGAAAACGTAAAGTGGAACTTTTTCGCCAGAGGGAAGCGCTCTTGAAAGAGAAGCGTCAGATGCGGGAGAGGATGATCAGACTCGCGAAGCAGAGAGTCTCCGTCACAAGTGCTTCCTATCGAAATGCAAAAGCACAGTATGACAGGCAGTTGATCACCAAAAGTACACTACAGAAAGCGAAATCTGTATGGCTGGATGCCCGCCAGAACCTCGAAAAGGTAAAACTTCTCTCTTCAGGTAGTGACGAAAGTAACGATACCGCACTTCAAAATGCCCTTGAACTTGAGAAAGCGGGTGTGAAGCTGGAATATCTTAAAAAGCAGTTGCCGCTTTATCATATCGTCGCTCCTGCAAAAGGAACCGTATATGAGATCTATGTCCAGGAGGGACAGGAGGCGACCAAAAGCAATCCTCTGCTGCTATTGTGGACGGAGCAGGCACCTTATATCACCGCGAGTGTACCTGTCAAGTATCTTTCGGATATCGTGATGGGTACAGAGGTGGAGATTATCGATAAAAATGAAAATGTCACTTTGCACGGTAAAGTATACAAAACAGGCAGTCTCGGTGATACAGCGGCACAGAGCGACACCTTTACGGTTTATATCCGACCGCAGCAACCGGCGCTATATCTCAAACCGCACCAGAGAGTGCAACTCCTTTTCAAAAGAGATTTCTGAGTCATGCAAGCGCGTTTCGATGAAAAAAAGGCACTGAGCTCCTTTTTTTCACCACTGCTGATCTACGGTACGGTTATATTGTTGCTTTTGCTGATGGTACAACCGAAGCTCTATCTACTCAAGAACGGTGTTGTTGTCACACTCTCTCTCTTTGCGCTCTGGCGTTACGGCTGGATGGTACTCAACTATACACGTGCGCTAATCTATCGTTTTTACTACTATCCCCGTTTGCGTAAAAAAGCTTTGCGTTTGCCAGAGTCGGCGAAGTATCCAAAACATCTCTATTTCATGATACCCTCCTACAAAGAGGATTTTTGGGTCAGTGTTGAGTGCTTTCGTTCGATTCTTTCCGAGATCAGATCGATTCCCTCTCAGGTTACGATTGTTGTTGCCACATCCGAGAGCAGGGAAGACAAAGTGATTCGGGAGATGTTTCGGGCATACGAAGGAACGCAGCGTGTCAAGCTGATATTTCAGCATCAGAAGGGCGGCAAACGTATCGCGATGGGACACGCACTGCGTGCGATTGCCAGAGAGTACCACAAGGCGCAGTTCGACGATCCCAACTCTGTGACGATTTTTATGGATGGAGACAGCTATCTGCAAAAGGGGCTTCTGGCGAAACTGCTCCCTTTTTTCGCATCCGAACACCGCCTGGGTGCGGTTACGACCAATGAAGTCGCTTATATCAATTCAAAAAACAGATGGTATAAAGCGTGGTTCAATCTGAAGTTTGCCCAGCGGCATATCCTTTTTCAGGCGCACTCTCTCTCACGTAAAGTGATGACGCTTACGGGACGGCTCAGTGCGTATCGTACCGATATCGTGATCAAAGAGTCGTTTATCCGGCAGGTGGAAAATGATATTTTGATCCACCCGCTGCACGGCAAGTTCCGTTTTCTGATGGGCGACGACAAGAGTACCTGGTTTCATCTGCTCAAAAACGGCTGGGATATGCTCTATCTGCCCGATCTGCTCTGTATCTCTCTGGAGAGCCGGGACGGAAACTTTCTGGAACTGAGCCGTACACTACCGTATCGCTGGTTCGGCAATACACTGCGCAACAATAGCCGTGCGCTGAAACTGGGACCCTCAAAGACGGGGTGGTATATCTGGTATGCTATTTTGGAACAGCGTCTGATCATGTGGACATCACTTGTCGGGATTTTCAGTGCGTTGATACTGTCAGTGACCGTCTCCGCATGGTATCTGCTCTTTTTTATTTTATGGGTGATGATGATACGCCTTTTTCAACTTTTTGTCATGGCATTTTTCGGGCATCGTGTAGAGTGGAGGATGCTACCGTTGATGCTCTATACCCAGTGGGTCGGAGCATTGGTGAAGATCAGGGCGTTTTACAACCTTGCAGACCAGAGCTGGTCCAAAAACAGCGATGTTCAGAAAAACAGCAGTGAAGCGGTACATATCTCACATCCTCTGACAAGGTGGATGCCGAAAATTGCAATGGTTACGGCTGTTATAGCTTTTGTATTGGTTTTGCTGATGAGTCATGGTGTCTTCAGATGGTCGGACAGCGCATTTACACTCTTGATAGAGCGTTTTTTCGCGACCGACTCGTGCCAACTTAATGCTGCCGTGATCTCCCCGAAAATCTCTGTACATCATGAAAAAAATATTTTGCAGATTGCACCTTGTAGCACAGATGTCGCAGCGCAGATTAACCGTTTCCTCAAAGAGAGCGATCCCCGAAAGCAGGCTGTGATCCAGCTGGGTGCGGGTGTCTATAAGTTATATCATACGATCAAAATAGAGCGTAGCAATGTCCTCTTCAAAGGGAGAGGAAAAGGAAAGACAATACTTCTTTCTTATCTGAAAAAACCTGCCCGTGCCGTCATACACATCTATGGAAAACGGGGTAAGCGTATCGGTTTCCTGCAAAAAAATATTTTCCGAAATCAGACGGAGTTTTATTGTCAGACAGAGAAAGAGGCTACGAAATACCTATTGCTGCGTCAGCCTAACGACACGCAGTTTCTGAAGAAGATCGGCTCTCGCAGATGGGCGAAACGGTATCCCTACCTGCGGCAGGAGATCGTGCGTATCGTAGATCATGATTTGCAAAAAAATAAGTTTTATACGGCAAGACCGATGCTGACAGATTTTGCAGCGGGTAAAACCGAAGTGCTCTCTCTCGAGATGGTGCAAAATGTCACGTTGCAGGATTTTACACTCAGACAGATAAACGGCACCTGTAACATCGCATCTTGCAAGTTTGATTATACAAACGGTGCACCGGATGTGATGCTCGATGAGATCTTACTTGAATATGCGGCTTCCTGTCACATTGAAAATGTAGAACTTCTCGACAGTGGAAGCCATCCACTGCATACAGAGTACGTCTATGGTAGTCTCTTTACGTATCTCTCGATTGACGGGAGTTGGAACAAAGGGAAAAAGGGGAATGGCTATGTACGCTTTTCACGTACATTTCACTCCGTATTGAGAAGCAGCACTATACACGATATTCGGCATATCACATTGCAGTGGAGCGCCTCTGGAAACCATATTTACAATATTTATACCGGCGTAGATATCAATTTTCATGGCGGTTATGCACATCGTAACCAAGTGGATCGCATTGTTTTCGGTATACCTTCGCAGCACAAATGGAAACCGATAGAACAGACCCCGCCTGATGCACGGTGGGCACCGCCGGATGGTGAGAACACGATAGAGAGAGATACATTTCGATATCTTCATGAATAAAGGAGTCCTATATGAAAAAGAGAATTTTTATACTATTGATGACAGGTTTGGTAAGTTTGGGGCAGGCAAAGAGTCTTGGTGTACAAACTATGCTTTTTGGTGAAAACAGAACATTGCGCCATCTTCTGGAGGATGGACTCAATTTTCGCAAAGATATGATGCGTACAAAAGAGGAGTATCTCAATGCATATGAAGCGCAGTTCAAAAGAACGGCACTGGAAGCGCAGCTGAGTGCGCAGAGGGCACTGGATACAAAGCGAAACGGCTTTGAAACGGGTGTAGCGTGGCATCTGTTCGAAAACGGCTACTTGGGTGCAAAGTCGTTGGCTGTCAGAAAGAGAGTGCAAAAAGGCATTGCTTTTGAACATGATGTCGATACAGTGCTCTCCAATTACGCCGAAGTTGCCTATTATGAGATAGAAGATATCAAACGTACTATACTATACAAGTATGCGCAGCGGAGAGTAGAACTCATGAAAAGAGGTGTCACAAAAGCACGACACAAATTGCATGCCGGTTTGCTGACAAGGCTTGCGTACGAGCGAATCGAAACTGCATACAAAAAGAGTCAAAAAACGCTGGAATATCTCTTTGTACCGACACTGAAGCCTTTTGATGATAAATACTTTAATCTGATTTCTCATATAGAGAAAAAAAGATTGATCGATGTGGAAAAGCTTAAGAGACTGACACTGAAAAATGCACCCTCAGTCAAGATCGAAAAGGAGAAACTTGCAGAAGCCCTCCTTGATGATGATTGGAAAAATCATCTCAAAGGGGAACTCTATCTGGAGCGCAAGGAGTACACATTTGTGGATCGACGGGAGACATTAGGGGGATTACAGTTACGCATTCCACTCGATCGTTATGGTAAAAATGCGGAACTGAAACGGCTGGAGAGAGCATATAGCAGACAAAAATTGAAAAGTATCAAGCTTATTCTGGAAAAGAGAGTTGCGTATCTCTACAGCCGCATCGGTTTTGCCAGAGAACAGATCGATCGGTTAAAAAAAGAGCATAGACTTTCTCTGCATCAGTTGCAGCAATACCGCTATAAAGCCGGTCATCCTTCAGGAGAAAAAGAGAGAGACAATAGCTGGGAAAAGAGACTTATGATTGAGAAATCGTTGTTGGATACAGAACAGAATGTCTGGTTACAGCGGGCTGATATATTGAGCGCTTTACTGAAATTACAATATCTCTCGGGAGTGCGCCTGTTAAGATAATTTTTCTCATTTGAAAGATTTTGTTTGACGATAAGTAGATTTTATGTTATACTGTGCATAAACAAGAGTTAAAAGGTATGAATTTGCAGAAATATATGGAGATGCTCAAAGCGCATCATATCAAGATCACGCCGCAGCGACTGGCGATTATTGCGTTGATGGATCAGTACGGGCATATCAGTGTGCGGGATATCTTTGAAAAGATCAAAGAGAAGTTTCCCTCACTCTCTCTTGCCACGGTTTATAAAAATATCAATGCGATGATGGAGAATCGTTTTATCAATGAACTGAAGATCGTCGGGCAGGATAACAAGTATGAACTGGTCAAAGAGCGCCATTCACATCTGATCTGCCGAAAATGCGGAGAGATCGAGGATGTTTTTATCGATACAAAAGATCTGGAGATGAGTCTGCCTTCAGAGAGCGGATTTCTTGTAGAGGAGAGTTCCATACAGTTTTTCGGACTCTGTAAAAAGTGCCAATCCTGACTGAAATATTAGTTTGATATACTACCTTTTTCAAACGGTCGGCTCGCTTTGCCGTGTGACCGCTTCAATACTATAAAAACGAAGAGAACAGCATTTGCAAAACAGAGATATAAAACAACTGATCCAAGAGAGAGTACTGGTTCTGGACGGCGCAATGGGTACGCAGATTCAGAATCTGGAGATCCCCGATGCGGCCTGGGAGGGGAATGAGGGGTGTAACGAACTGCTCAATGTGACATTTCGCGAGGGGATTGCGAAGATTCATGAAGCCTACCTCAAAGCGGGTGCGGATATCATCAAAACCAACACATTCGGTGCGATCCCCTGGGTGCTGGAGGATTACGATATCGGTGAGAAAACCTATGCGCTTGCCAAAGCCGGCGCACAGATCGTCGCTGAAGTGTGCAAAAAGTTTTCGACCCCTGAAAAGCCGCGTTTTGTTGCGGGTGATCTGGGACCTGGAACCAAGCTGCCCTCTCTGGGACATATCAAGTATGATGAGATGTATGCGGGATATCGTCAGGCTGCCGAAGGGTTGATCGACGGGGGTGCGGATCTCTTTTTGCTGGAGACGTGCCAGGATCCGCTTCAGATCAAAGCGGCATTGCACGCCTGTACGGATGTCGGAAAAGAGAAGGGCAAAGCATTGCCGATCATGGTTTCGGTGACGATCGAACTTGCGGGAAGTATGCTGATCGGTTTTTTGCTCAGTGCCCTCGCCATTCGGTGCATGTTCAAACAGACATCGGCCTACGCCTTCTTTGCTCCCATCGCGTTGCTGGCGATTCCCTTCATCGACACGGCCGCTGCCATTATTCGACGCCGACTCATGGGACGAAGTATCTTCGCGGTCGATCGAGGGCATCTCCACCATACGCTCATGAAACAAGGCTACAGCCCGCGCATCAGTCTGCTGTGGGTCGCCCTGCTCTGTTCGACCACGGCAGCAGGTGGCGTGATGTCCCTTATCTACCAGCAAAGCGAATACGCCCTCGTCTCCATTGCCCTGGTCCTGATCGTGATGATTGGTTGGCGTATCGAACAACACTGAGGAACTGGCCCAGTACAGATTCGTTTCCTGCGACAAGACCAAATGACCCTGCTTATGTTGCGCCTGAAACTGGCGGCGGTTCTCCTCCTCCTGAATAATATTTTTTGAAGAGACT
>QNZT01000078.1 GCA_003978455.1 Sulfurospirillum sp. | reverse complement strand
ATAGAAAAAAACGCATCCTCTTCTTTCTGCCCCTGCTCAACGGCGGCGGCGCGGAGCGGGTTGTCCTCACACTGCTTCAGCACATCGACCGCACCCGTTTTGAACCGGTACTCGTACTGCTCAAAAAAGAGGGGCACTACATAGACCAGATCCCGGAAAATACCGAAGTGATCGACCTTCAGGCATCCCAGGCACGAAAAGCACTCTGGAAAATCATCAAAATCATACACACCCAAAAACCCGATACCGTCTTTACGACACTCTCCCATCTCAACCTCATCATCGCCATACTGCGCCCTTTTCTCTCCAGAAAAGTCACATTTATCGCCAGAGAATCCAACACCGTCTCCGTCCGGAACAGACGCGAAAAATACCCCCGCCTCTTCGACTGGCTCTACCGGCACGTTTACCAAAACTTCGACCTGATCGTCACACAGGCGGAGTTCATGAAAAACGACTTGATCCAAAACTACGGTATCGCACCCGAAAAGATGGTCGTCATCTACAATCCCGTCGATGCAGAGGCTGTCATGAAACAGAGTGAAGCCGCAAAAGCAGATCTTCCTCAGGGTGTCTGCAACCTGCTCGCCGTCGGAAAACTCGGCTACCAGAAAGGATTTGATCTGCTGCTGCAATCGATCTCAAAACTGGATGAACGATACCACCTCACCATACTCGGAGAGGGAACAGACCGACAAAAACTGCAACAGCTCATAGCGCGATACCGCCTCCACAAACGTGTCACGCTCGCAGGCTTTGCCCAAAACCCCTACACCTTCATGAAACAAGCCGATCTGCTGGTACTCAGCTCCCGTTTTGAGGGTTTACCCAACGTCGTACTCGAAGCCAATGCACTTGGCACACCCGTCGTAGCATTTGACGCCCCCGGCGGTACAGGGGAGATCGTTCATGAAAACAAAAACGGTTTTCTCGTTACACCTTTCGATACGGAAGCATTTGCAAGAGCGATTGAAAAAGCGTGCGGTTATCCTTTTGATCATGAAGCGATTCAGAGAGATACAGCCAAAGAGTTCGGTATCGACAAAATCATCAAAAGCTACGAAAAGATCCTCGGTTAAGCTTTTTTGAGCTGCAAACTGAGCCACAACCCGACACCCAGCAGCACAATCGTCAGCAGATAGACGATTTCGTAACTGCCGCTGTATTTGAGTATGACGCCGCCTATCACCGGGAAGAAGAGTCCCAGTGAAGTGATGTTGGACTGCAACGCCGTGTAGATCGGGCGTTTCTCCTCCGGCGCGATCTCGATGACCAGATTCATCCCGCTGATGCTGAAACCGTCAAGCGCGATCCCGAACAGCAGAAAGACCAGCGCGTAGCACCATGCACCGCCACATAGCAGCGCTACGCTGAAAGCGGCGATCATGAAGAGGATGCTCAAAGAGAGCATCTTTTCATAGTCATCGATCCTGCGCCACAAAAAGGTACTTCCGATGATACTCCCCGCCATCTGCACGGTGATAAAGCCACCCAGCATCCAGCCGGTCAGGTGAAAGCTGCTGTTGGCGTTGAGGATGACAAACGGCATCGCCAGAAAATAGCTGTACCCCAGCAAGATAGCGATGATCTGCTTTTGCAGTCTGCGATCACTCCGCAACAGCTGCAAAGCGTTTTGGATAAAGATCCCAAAATGGGCTTCTTTGACGGAGACATTCATCTTCGGCGGCTCTTCGATCGTTCCAAATACAACAAAACCGATCGCCATCAGAAAACTGCTGATCATAAACAAAAAAGCGTAGTTCATCGGTGCATCGAAACTGCTCAGCACATACCCTGTAATACCGCCGCTGATGATCGAAGCGACCGATCCGGCTACCTGCCGGTTTGCCATCGTCTTTCCGCGGTAGGTTTTGGAAAAGAGTTTCGCCTGTAGTTCTTTGAAGTAGATCGCACCGAAACCCGCCGAAAAAGAGAAGAGAAAGAGCCCCGCGCCTATCAGAAAAAGTGTCAGTGCTTTGTTGCTGTCCCCAATCAGCCAGATACTCACACCGATCATAAACCAACTCAAAAAGCGAAAGAAAAATACACGCCGAAGATAGGGCAATACCCGCTGATACGCCTGTGCATGAAACGCCGCATAGAGCTGGACGATGATTGCCCCGCCCCGCAGCAGTGACGCAAACAGACCGACGACAACCACACTCTCGCTGAAGTGGTGCACCATCAGCGGCAAAATAGTCGAAGGTTCCGCTATCGTGATCGCAAGCGCCAGAAAAAAGGCGTGGATGATATTTTTAAAGTTGTTTTTCGGATCGTCAATACGAAACATCGGCACCCTGATCTATTTGCTATCCTTTATCCCGTGCTGCATCCAGCCGATCAGTGTCTGAATCTCACTGTCAGTGATCTTACCCCGATATGCCGGCATCGTCATACGTTCAAACCCTTTCCATTGCCCTTTGCTTCCGTTGAGAATCACATTTTTGATCTCCTCGGAATCTCTTTTGGCGATCTCGCTGAAGGGCGGCGCCACTTTCTTCGTACGCTTCCCATGTCAGGTCAGGCAGCCGTTTTTCGTGGCGATCTGCTCCCCTTTGGGTAGTGCATCGAAGTGTGCCTTCGCTTTCATCAGAGCCAGAAATTTTTCCTGATCATAGTAGTCATAGACATACTCCGCGATCGCCCCGACCTCCTCTTCGGTCACTTTGCCTTCCTGTGAGGGCATCACACCGTATGATGCGAGACTCTCTTTGTCACAAAAGGATTTTTTAGCATCCGGGTGCAACACATACTCTTTGAAAAACTCGATAAACTTCGGTTTTTTATCACTTGGATTTTCCACCTTCATGAAGTCTTTGATATGAAACGCCACCGCCATCATCGGCGGCGCTTTTTCATCTTTGTAGGTTTTTGGCGGCATGTCCAAATTGTGGCACTGGGCGCACTTCGTTTTCAATAGCGCTTCCCCGTCAAAATATTTCGTACTCTTCTCACCGCAGCCGCTCATAAACGCGACAACTGCCAATATGCCAACCCATATATATTTTTCAGTTTTCATGAAAATTCTAGTGCTGCCGTATATAGATATCAGAATTGGTATCGTCAATGATCGTCAGTGTCTCATCGTCAAATTTTTGCATCACCTCTTCGACGCTGATGCGCTCCTCTCCCGCAAAGAAAACAGCGATCTCACTCGCCTCTTTAAGATACGTATAGGGTGAATCGCCCATATGCTGGACGATCAGCGCATCGAGATCTTTCTCCAGCAGCCAATCCACTACGCGAATACCGCCTTTGGCTTCATTCTTTTCCACACTGATTTTGCCATCCTCGACAAACGCAAACCATTTCGCTTTGCCGAAAAGCGGCGAAACGATCGGATTTTCCCCATCGGTTTTAACCGGTATAGCTACTCTCATGTTGTTCCCTCCCATTTGATAAATATTGTATCATTACAACCCGCACTATACCGCACTTACATTAATGAAAGATAATGATAAACATTACTTTATTTATCATGCGTCTTTTCTACCACTTCCGCCAACTCCTCTTCCACTTTCTCATCGATGTGAATATCTGCCTCGGTTAAAATACCGGCATCGGGGTCGTTGTAGATTTTCGGATCAAACTTCTTTTCACTTTTGGCGACGATGACCGAGACAGTGGCGTCGCCGGAGACATTAACGGCGGTGCGGATCATGTCGAGCAGTCTATCCACACCGAGGATGAGTCCTATCCCCTCTACCGGAAGTCCCACCTGCGTAAAGACCATCGAAAGCATGATCAGCCCCACTCCCGGTACACCCGCCGTACCGATGGAGGCGAGCACGCTCATCATGATCACGGTCAGATAACCGCTGAGTCCCAGATCGACACCGTACGCATTGGCGATGAAGACTGTAGCGACACCCTGCATGATCGCGGTGCCGTCCATGTTGATCGTCGCACCGAAAGGCACAGTGAAAGAGGCGACGGAGTTATCGACACCCAGCCTCTCTGTCACTGTGCGCAGTGTCACCGGTATGGTCGCGTTGGAGCTGGAGGTGGAGAAGGCAAATATCTGCACATCACGTAGTTTTTTCAGCATCATCCGGATATTGAGACCGGTAAAGAGTTTGAGTATGCCCATCAGTGTACCGAACAGATGCACCATCAGCGCGATGATCAATACTATCACATAACCTGCCAGATTCATCAAAAGATCGAGTCCGAGGCTGGCAATCGCTTTGGCAATAAGCGCAAAGACGGCATAGGGAGCAACTGCCATAATCACATTGACCATATTCATCATCACTTCGTTCATGATCTCTATGCCGCTGACAAGCGGTTTGGCCTTTTCGCCTGTCATGAGGATCGAAATCCCCAGCAGGATGGAGAAAAAGATGATCTGCAACATCTTCCCCTCCGCCATCGCGTCGATGATGTTGGACGGGATGATATCGATCAGCACCTGTGAGAGCGGCGGCGCTTCTTTGGCTGCAAAAGTTGCCGCACTGGTCAGATTTGCCCCCTCACCCACACCGCTGAATACAGCGATCGTGATCCCCACGGCAATAGCGATCGCAGTGGTCAGCAGATAAAGTGCAAACGACTTCGCGCCTACTTTGCCCAGCTGCCCGATGTCTCCGATCCCCAGCACACCGCTGATGAGTGAAAAGAGCACCAGCGGCACGACCAGCATCTTCAGCGCAGTGATGAACATCGTCCCGACAACATGAAAAAGTCCCAGTACCAGATAGTTTCCGACAAAACTTTCCGCACTGTTCAGCCCCAGGGCATTAAGCATCAGTCCGGTGACGATACCCGCCACCATCCCGATGATAACTTTGGTAGTGAGTGTCATCTTCTTCGTTTGCATTTTGTCAGCTCCTCTTTGAGTCGTTTGATCTCCGCTTTGAGAAGCAGATTTTCCTCTTTCAGTGAAGTGGGAGGATTTTGAGGGATGATCCCTTCGGCAACCTGCTCCTCGGAGGCTTCATCTATCAGGATATAAACAACCTCTTTGCCGTTCTCCTCCACTTTTTCACTTTTGAGCTTCCCCTCTCTGGTCATTTTGATGACATTGTAGATGCTCAGTTTGTGCCTTCTGGCATACTCTTTCACCGTTACTTTTTCCATTTTGACTCCCCCCTGTGATCATTGTTATTGCAAATTTTACAAAGAGTCTGCTAAACTTCTTGCATGACAAAAAATGAAATACTCAAAAAAGTGCAAAACATAGAAGCACTCTCTCATGAAGAGATGCTGGAGATCTTCAAACTCGGAGGTCTGGAGATACCATCAGCACGGCTGGAAGGCTACCTCGCCGACCCAGGAGACAAACACTATCTCGACTGTGGAGCGGAAGCACTCGGACACTTTCTGGATGGTCTGATCATCTACAAACGCGGACCATCCGACAAGAAAACAGCTGACGACACCCCTGTCGCCCTCACCAACAACCTCATCCTCAAAAAAGTGCGTATCGCTTACGATCTGAAAGAGGCAGATCTCTTTGCTATATTTCACGCAGTCGATATCGACATCACCAAAGGAGAACTCAGCGCACTCTTTCGCAAAGAAGATCACAAAAAGTTCCGCCTCTGCCCGGACTCGATACTCCAGCTGTTTCTGGAGGGACTGGAGATTTGTGAAAGAGATATGCTTTAATCCTTTCCAAACAGTCGCCCAAAAACCCCTTTTTTCTCTTTTTCCTTCAACTCCAGAAACTTTTTGATCTCAAACCGAAGTCGGCGGAGGTGGACGGGGGCATAGACTTCAAACTTCTCTTTTTTCATTTTCAATGCTCCAGAAACTTTTCCAGCTCTTTGATCGCTTTTTCGTTTTTGATGCGAAACTTAATCTCGATGCGTCTGGAGGCTTCTTTGTCCTCTATGCCGAAGTCATCATATATCAGATCAGAGTAGGAGCGTCCGCTGGCACTGAGATATTTGGCATAGAGATCGCTATTTTCCGGATCACTTTTGTAAAGAAACTTCATCACTTCGAGCGCCCTTTTCTGGGAGAGTGCGAGATTGTAAAGGTATCCGCCGACGCTATCAGTATGTCCTTCGATCGTGATACCTTCGATATACTCGCGTATTTCGGGATCAAGCAGAAGTGTCTGGATATACTTTTGCAGGATTCGCTGAAGTTCTCTTCGGGCACCGGGTTTGAGGGTGTATTCACCCTGGTTGAAGAGGATATTTGAGGCAAAGCGCATCGCCCCGCTTTTGGGGTCGATCTGAATCGAATCCCCCAGTGTCTCTTTTAGTTTGGAAACCACTTTGATACGGATACCGGTCAGGTTTTTGATGCGCATTTTAGTGATATTGAGTTCATCGACCAGTTGCTGGTGTGCGATGCTCTGTTGCAGCAGTTTTTTCCCCAGTGCCGCGATCTCTTCATCTTTGAGCATCAGTACGTTTTGCATACCCGAAACATTGTTTTCCATTGTACTGAGACTGTTTTCGAGGGAGGCGATCTTTTGCTGCATCTCATCCCCGCTACGCTCATAATCCAAAATGAGTGCTTTGAGTTTAGCGACTTCACTGCCGCTGAGTGCCAGTTTTTGTGAAAGTGCCGCTTTCTCGGCTTCGGTTGCGGAGAGTTTGGAGATACTCTCCTGAAGCTTTTTTCGCAGAAGTTTTACTTTGTCACTCGTCTGTTGCAGGGCAGTTTCACTCGCTCCCAGTGCCGCACGTTGCTGAGCCAGATCCTGCTGAACATAGACATACCGTACGCACGCGTGTAGAATGTACGCGCGGGTGCATGTGGAACCTTAACCACCCTGATCAAACATCAGTTAGCGTGACATCAGATGGCTGCACCCGAGTGGAAGCAATGAGCCCGAAAAGCTCGACACCGAAAACAAATTACGATCGGCCACCACGCACAACCTCAATCAATAGCTGACGAGCCACCTAGAGAGAAAACAGTTTCCCCACCAGTGCTGATGACAGCTCCGCACACTTGATCGAAGACAACGTCTTCTGTGATGCCAGGATTTTATTTAGCTGATTAAATGAATACTCAACCTTTGGCGAGGTCATTTTCTCATTAGTTGACTACACGAACAGTAGTAGTTAACCCTTAGGTGGCCAATTGTTCATTGGTGGACCGTATGAACAGTGACCTTTAGGTGAGGCCCTTATTTTGTTCATCAGTTAATACTGAACAGTGAACTTAAAGGCTATTTGGTCATCAGATGACAATACTGAAAAGTGAACTGATGACCAAATAGCCTCTATTTGGTCATCAGTTGACAATACTGAACAGTGGAGTTTCTGTGATGATATTTGGTCATCAGTTGACAAAATTGAACAGTGAACTTAACGTGAGGCTATTTATTCATCAGTTGACAATACTGAACAGTGAAATTAACGTGAGGCTATTTGACAATAGCCATCAGTTGACAATACTGCACAATGAAGTTTCTGTGAGGCTATTTGTTTATCAGCTTACAATACTTAACAGTGAACTTAAGCTGAGGCTATATGGTCATCAGTTTACAATACTTAACAGTGAACTTAAGCTGAGGCTATATGGTCATCAGTTTACAATACTTAACAGTGAACTTAAGCTGAG
>QNZT01000068.1 GCA_003978455.1 Sulfurospirillum sp. | reverse complement strand
CCAAGTTCTTGTCGTAATGTTTGTCATTGACAATACCCTTGGGATCAAGCATTAAATTCTCTGTAACAGTACGTCCAGTTTGAGGAGAATAAAAGAGAGAGGAGATCTTGCCGACTTTAGTCATTTTAACTCCCTTTAGTCTATATCATTGTAAGCTTTGCTGCTTACGGTTTGCAGCGTTTTGAGAAATGTTGCTTCATCTTTATAACCGACTTCATCATATACAAGTTCTCCATTCTGATCGAAGAATAGACAAGTTGGATACATGGGGTAACCGATCTCTTTTGCAAATTTAAGTTTCGTGATTTTTTGGTGATCAAAAGAGACAAGGCCGTCATCTTTTACATTCATATCTACGAAGAGAAAATCTTTTTCAATATGTGCTTTGACATCGTCGTCGTCAAAAGTAAATTCAATCATTCTTTCGCAGAATGGACATCCTGTAGTGTGCAAAAAAACCAATATGTGTTTATCGGTTTTTTTTGCAGTCTCTACAAGTTTATCAAGATCGATATCGCCGTTGGCACCAAGTATGCTGACAACGGCCAACAGTGCAAGCAGTATCCTTTTAATGGGAACTGTCCTTACGCTGCGTCTTCTTGTGCTTCAGTGTCTTCGCCACTGTCATCACTGTCTGTACCCTCAGCAGAGAAATCAATCAGATCGTCTTCGTCGAACATTTCAAGCTCTTCGTAAGATCTAAATACGTTTCCTGGGCTCAGTACATAGTAGAGGTCTTTGTCTCTAAATTCATCCAGAGTAACCTCTTTGGTAATGTAGTCTGCTGTGACTCCCTCTTCCATCTTTTCAAGAACTCTGTCTTTGATCAATGAGAAGTAAAGTACTGACTCATCAGCCGCAGTCTTATCTGTGATAAATCCGTGACCCGGTACCAAATGTTCCCAATCTCTCGCTTTGATCGCATTCAATGCATTGATCTGACCGACAACGATTCCATCTCTGTTCGATGTAACCCTACCGTTCATGACAACATCTGCAACCAGTACCGTTTTTTCATCAGGCAGGTAAAGGAACCAGTCCTCTTCAGAGTGCGCATATCCTACTTTTACATACTCCATCTTCACACCGGAGATTGTAAATTTGGTTGTGTCTTCAAAAGACTTGTCAACTTTTGCAAGTACCGTTCCTCTGATCGCATTCTGATAGAGTGCCTTGATCATTCTTGTCTGCATACCTGGGTAGTCTTTACCATCAATATGTCGAGGACCATAATAGTTCTCGTTAATGTTTGATGGACCATAGATCGTTGCATGGTGAACCTCTTTATAATAGTTGTTCCCCAACCAGTGGTCATCATGCTCATGACTTACGATCACCGCTTTTACAGGCATGTCGGCAATTTTTTTCATTTGTGCATACGCTTGCTTTGCAAAGATGTAAGAAGGACCTGAATCCCATGTAATCCATGCATCGTCACCCCTGATATAACAGGAGTTCGACATATCACCGGCGTTGTCTTTGGTAGGCATCTCCATGGCACCAAAGAAACACCAGACTCTCTCACTCACCTGTACAGGCTTGAGGTTATAGTCCCACTCAGGGCCACCACCTACACGCACTTCATCTTTAAAATCTGGGTAATCCCAGTCATACATAATGAAGTTGCCGTCTGCATCAAGCTTGTGCTTCACAGGCGGGTTGGTAGTTTTATTACCGACGAATGGCAATGCAACGACAAAGACCACTCCCAGTAATATAATACTTAATATACTCTTCATAAGTATCCTTATTTAATTTTTTTCTTTCCTGTTGTCGTTTTACCATGGTTGTCAGTCAATGTAAAT
Organism: Sulfurospirillum sp.; assembly: GCA_003978455.1. Taxonomy (GTDB): domain Bacteria; phylum Campylobacterota; class Campylobacteria; order Campylobacterales; family QNZT01; genus QNZT01. The sequence continues at coordinate 5,725 of QNZT01000068.1, read as the reverse complement.
TCTAACTCATCACCTTTTTTAGCTCCCGTAAATGAGAATTTGATCAGCGGGTTCTCCGCCATAAATCCACTTGTAGTCGCTTCAAATACTACTTTACCATTCGCTTTACCAACGATGTAAGTGATGAACTCAGGCTTGATACCTTTTTTCTCAGCTTCTTCTTTATCTGCCATAAGGCTTGTAAACATTGCTTTTACTTTTACAACGCCACCTTTTTCTTTTGCTTTGATTTTCATTTTACCCATTTTGTATCCTTTTCAATTTATTTATGTGTTTAGTGTTCTCTTGTTGACCTGTCGAAGCGGGGGTGTATCAACCTCCACAACCACCGATTGATACATCGATCTCTTTACCTGTACTAAGAAGCTTACCGTCTTTAGTCTCTACAACTACAGTAACCAATGCAGTTTGTCTCATTTTGATTCTGAACGAGTAATCTACTTTTTGTCCTTCAGGTACCGAGAATACAACTGTTGCAGCTCTTGGGTTGGCATCCTGGAAAAGTGCTACTGTTTTCACATCAAGATCCGTTTTTATCGTAATAGGAATAGATCCACCATTTTCAGCAAGCTTTGGTGCAACCATTTTGATTTTGTCACTCTTTGTTGGTTCAGCACCAAACATTGCTTTGATTGCCTCTGGCGACTTTTCAGCTTTCCATGCATCTGGCTTTGTCTCTCTGAAGTTTACAGCGTGTAGATTTGTCATTGGTGCAAGTACAGCAGCAGCTGCTACAAGTCCAAGGTTTAAAAATTTTCTTCTTTCCATTGTGTTTCCTTTAAATTAAATTTGGTTTGCAAGAGAGGTTTCTCCCTCACTTGCACAGTTTATTGAGCGATTGTGAAGCAAATGTGTATCACACTTATTTGCTTGCACCAACCATATACTCAACGATCTCTTTGATGTCAGCATCACTCAGGTCCGTATTACCACCTTTAGGAGGCATTGCACCTGTACCGTGAATTGCATTCGCAACAACTTTATCCATACCCTTTTTCGTGACAGCTTTCCATGCATCGGCATCACCGACTCTTGGTGCACCCATCGTGTCGTTTCCATGACAGAGCTTACAAGAAGCATCATACAATTTCTCGCCTTTAGAAACACTTCCATTGTCTGTTTCAGGTGGAAGGTCTTTAGCATATGCGTATGGTGGTACCACATCTTTCATCTCATATTTGATCTTCATGACCTTCGCTGGAAGACCTTTTTCACCAGGTCCTGAACTTGGGTCTTTACAATCTTTCATACATCTTGTACCCATACCAATATTCTTCGCACGGTCAGCAAAGAATGCTTTTACATTCTCAGGCCCTTTTGGTCCATCGATATTCGGGTAGAATCCGTCTTTGTTCGGAAGAACGACTTTCATCAACTTATCTTTGTTCAATACATACTCATCATCCATCTCTTCACCATCAATCTTGATCTCATTTTGAGCAAGAATGTAGGCAGTCAATGCATACACTTCATCATTGGTTAAAGACTTAGGATGTGCATATGGCATTGCATCTCTAATATATGTAAAGAGTGTCGTTGCATATGGCCAGTAAGTACCTACTGTTCTCTTTGGTGCATCCATACCTGGTTTGATTCTCTGGTTTTTCAGAGTGATCACCACACCATTCTCGTCTTTTGCCTGATTACCACCGGTCAATTGAGGGTAACCTTTACCCCCACCACCGAAGTCACCGTGACAGACAGCACACTGTGCTTCAAAGAGTTCATCACCATCTTCAACTGAACCTTCACCATCCGGTAAACCTTTACCGTCAGGTCTGGCATCAACATCCCATGCTTTGATCTCGTTGGCTGTCGGTGTTCTACCGAACCATACACCTTTTGTGCTCTGCGTATTGTATCTGTATGCAGTATAGACACCATTTTCTCTTGGATAAATCACACCACCATCAATAGCACCCGGCTTTGATTTGTATACACCCGGCATACATTGTGATGCGGCAGCTGTTGCAAGTGTTGTGCTCAGCGCCAATGTCAACCCTACGGTTATTAATTTACGATCTAACTTGAACATTGCTTACCTCCCCTTTTTCATTTACTGCCCATGTGATGATGGCATTTCTGTGATAAACACCCTCAACACCGACAACACCTTTTTCCTGGTTGACAGTCGGCTGAACATCACCTGAGTCATCGTAAGAGCGGCTCTGCAACAATAGCGGCTTGCCTTCATACTTGTACATATAAGAGAATCTCGTCCAACACTTAGGAAGTACCAGACCTTTAAGCTGTGCTTCTACCCAATTCTTTCCACCGTCAAAACTGATATCAACACCTTTGATTGTTCCGTAACCTGACCATGCCAAACCTTCGATCTCAACAAGATCACCCTTCTTAAGGTCTGTCCAATCCTTCTCAGGAGCAGGTGAAGTAATGATGGAGTTCGTCTCAAGCGCATAGAAGTGCTGGATCGCTTTTCCGCTTGCTGTCAAGGCAGTATACTTTGAGGTTTCCTCTTTCGCATACCATGGCTTGTCACCAAACTCAAGTCTCTTCAGCCACTTCACACACAGGTTCGCTTCCCAACCTGGAGCCAATAGACGTACAGGGTAACCCTGCTCATCACGCAGTGCTTCACCATTCTGTGCATAAGCGATCATGACATCGTCAAGTGCTTTTTCGACCGGTAGTGTTCTACTCATCTCAGAACCGTCTGAACCCTCTGCAAGCATCCACTTCGCTTCAGGCTTAAGACCAAGTTCATCAAGAATTGTCTTCAAACGTACACCAGTCCACTGGGCACAAGACATCATACCTTTAACGAACTGCGCTGTACCGAACTGTGGTCCTTTCCACTCAGCAGCTGAGTTTGATGGACACTCTAGGAACATAATTCTACTTTCGCTTGGGTATCTCTTCAGTTGGTCAAGCGTCAATACAATTGGCTTTTCAACCAATCCATGAATCATCAGTCTCCACTTGTTTGGATCAACATGTGCCACACCGTTGTGTGTACGTGTAAAGTGCAATCCGTTCGGTACAATAATACCTTTCAGTTCAGCAATCGGTGTCATAGAAATGGCAGCGTGCATATCTCCTGCTGAAGACATAAGCGCTGATGTTCTTCTTACGACATTGTGCTCATACTTCGAAGGTACACCATACGGGTTCTTATTACACTCGTCTCCCAAAGTTGTTCCCCACTTTACCTCTTCGACAATGTTCGGATCATCTTTCTCAGCAGCCATGACTGCACTTGGTACTACCATGGTAGTTGCAGCAACAGCACTGACAGATGCAGTCTTTTTAAAAAAATCTCTTCTGCTTTCAGACGCGACTTTTTCTTCTATTTCTTTATTCAAATCTTCTCCTTTATATTTTGATTTGTATCAACACAGCTCAAGAATAAGCTCTTTTCTTTTTGTTGATAAATGCTCAAGAATCTCTTCTCCAACATTTTCTCTGTCCTGCCATTCTGACTCTTCAATAATATTAAAAAGTCTTTTAAAATAATCATAATGTTCATCACCACTCGTGACTTTAAAAAAATAAAATCTTCTGTAGCTCGTACCATTAATATCACCTATGGCAATTTTTTTATTCTCAGTATCTTGACACACCTCCTCTTTAATGTACTTCAAGAAGAAGTCGGACTCTTTCAGCCATTTGTAGAGACGAAGGTCCGAAGCTTTGACTCTTTCGTAGGCTTCGGTAGCTTCATCATCAAGTTCAAGCTGATATACGGTTTCATCCAACTCAAAGCAATCCTGCTCTTCATCATAGATGACGAGCTCAAAGTTTAGCTGCATAGACAACGCTCCACTTCCACAAATTATGCTCTACCGGCAAGCATTCCATACATGGTCATTGGTTTCAATGCATACACTTTCATCAGCCACCACATCCATCTCTCGACAGTTGGGTCAAGCGGCACAAGTGGTGTAGGTTTAACTGTCCAGTCAAACTCTGCAAGCATGACTGTACCAATATCGGTAATCAGTGGACAAACGGTATAACCGGCATATTTTGCTTCAGGTTTCTTACCGTTCATCACGGCAATAAGGTTATCTACAACAACCTTATACTGCTTTCTTGCAGAACCACCGGTCTTACCCATTGGCACCTGCGCAACATCACCCAGTGAGAAAACATTCTCATATCTGATGTGCTGAAGTGTCTCTTTGTTTACAGGTACCCAACCTTTAGCCGAACCAAGATCAGACTCTGCGATCTCTCTTGGCGCTAGCTGTGGTGGTGTAATGTGAAGGAAGTCATACGGAACTCTTACCTTCTCATGCTTAGGGATGACTTCGTAGTTCTTCATGACTGGATCCCAAGGACCCTTCTCCTGCCATTTTGCATCAAAGACAGCGATCTTCTTTTCGGTATCTACTTCAACAAGGTTGTGTCTGTAGTGCCACTTGAAACCTTCTCTCTTGAACTGCTCAGTGATCGCATCATGATACTCAGGCACACCGAACATCGCTCCGCCGTTCGGGTAGAATGTCAACTCTGCATTCTCTCTTGCACCCGCCTCTTTCAGTCTGGCATTTGCCAAATACATAATCTTCTTCGGCGCACCACCACACTTTACAGGTGTACTTGGGTGCGTAAAGACAAATTTGATTTTTTTGTCCGGAGAAGCAGCTTTTGCTTTCTCAATATACTTTTGCATCTGCTCCCAAGTCTTTTCTGCACCCTCTGCAGTATAGATAGAACAGATTCCGTCATCACCCAGAGCCTTCAAAAGTCTCTCGTTCTTTCCGGCAGACATGGCACGTCCCGCTTCTTCAAGACCTTTAATTCTCTCAAAGTCAAGGTGCAGACCCATTGCAAGGATCAGATAGTCATACGTAACTTCTGTTCCTTTATCGGTAACGATCTTGTTCTCCTGAGGCGTAAAGATGATCGCTTTCTCTTTGATCACTTTGACACCATCTGGCACAAAATCATCTCTCTTGAAGATCACTTCATCTTTGTCCCAAACACCACCAGCTACCAGTGTCTGTCCAGGCTGGTAACTGACAGAATTTTCCTGAGGCTCGATGACAGTAATATCCGGATTATCAAGGTGAAGTGTCAATCTGGCTGCCGTACTCATACCTGCAAGTCCACCACCAACAATGACAATCTTCCCTTTGGCATTGTTCTTGACAACTTTCTCCTCTTCAGCGGCATTCAGTCCTGTCGCCCCCATGAACATACCGGCACCCGTGATACCTGCAAGTTTCATCATCTCTCTTCTGTTTATGCCGTGCTTCGATAGATCTTTATCCATCTCCGATAACATTTTTTTAATGTATTTTTTATCCATATCTATCCTTTTACTTTAGCTCGCTGACATATTTAGCAACTGCATCGATCTCTTCCCAGGAAAGGTCTTTTGTTGCACTTCTCATAATCGCACCGTAACCATACTTGTTAAGTGGCTGGTAATCTTTACTTTTTACACCACCGCGGTACTCTTTGAGATCTTGAGCGACTTTCGCTGCATCCATTCCGGCGATCACAGCATAACTCAATTAATTTTGCAGCCTGGCCTGATACATCATAATTCTAAACTCACTTAGTGCTCTTCTTCACTGCTGTTTCGGTTGCAGGTTTACCAGGGGAGCTGTACTTGAGGATGCTGAAAGCCGCCATCTTACCTCTCGTTATCAGCAGCATCATCACCGGTAAGATCCACAGAGGTAAAGGCTTTAACTTCCACGGCTGTTCGTTTCAAACGTGGTCAACCCTCGTTCTGCGGCGGATGTGGAGCCCA
>QNZT01000105.1 GCA_003978455.1 Sulfurospirillum sp. | reverse complement strand
GCCAGTGCACCGCCGCTGCCGCCCTCACCGATAACGACCGATATGATAATCGTATTGAGGTCACTTAGCTCATAAAGGTTTTTTGCGATCGCGTCACTCTGTCCTCTCTCCTCTGCACCGATTCCGGGATAAGCGCCGGGGGTATCGACAAGAAAGAGGAGCGGAAGTCTGAACTTTTCAGCCAGTCTTGCTACACGAAGCGCTTTTCGGTAACCTTCTGGGTGCGGCATACCGAAGTTTCTTTTGATCTTGTTCTTGGTACCGCGACCTTTCTGTTCCCCGATCACGATACATCTTTTGCCGGATATCTCTCCTATATAGCAGACGATGGCTTCATCATCGCGAAACTGGCGATCACCGTGCAGTTCATAAGCATTGTCCATGATACCGCGTATATAGTCGAGAGCATAAGGTCTGTTAGGGTGGCGTGCCAGTTGTAGTTTCTGGTAATCTGAGAGGTTTTTAAATGTTTTGGAGATCTCTTTTTCACGGTTTTTTTGCAGGATTTCCACCGCGTCGCTGTCACCTTTGGCGTTTGCGTCGCGGATATCAAGGTCTATCTGCTGGATACCTTTTTCAAATTCAAGGTATGTTACCATTTATGATCCTTATATTTTTTTGAGGATAATACAGCCGTTTGTTCCTCCGAAGCCGAAAGAGTTGCTCATGATGATATTGACATCGGCTTCTCTTGCAACATTTGGAATATAATCCAGATCGCAGTCAGGATCAGGCGTCTCATAGTTGATCGTAGGAGGCAATATACCGTCTCGCATCGCCATGAGTGAGATGACAGCTTCGATAGCGCCGGCTGCACCCAGACAGTGTCCTATCTGACCTTTTGTGGAACTTACAGGAGGACAGGCGTCCGGAGAACCGAAAAGCATTTTCAGTGCTGCTGTTTCGTTTTTATCGTTTGCAGGGGTACTGGTACCGTGTGCGTTGATATAGTCAATAGCAGGTTTTCCTGCCATCTCATATGCCGCTTTCATCGCTCTGTAAGGACCATCGACTACAGGCGTAGTGATATGGTTTGCGTCACCGCTTTCTCCAAAACCGATCACTTCACCGTAAATGTGTGCACCTCTGGCTTTGGCACTCTCGTACTCTTCGAGTACCAGCGCTCCGGCACCTTCACCCATGACAAAGCCGTTACGTTTTGCATCGAATGGACGAGATGCTTTTTCTGGAGTATCATTGTCCGTAGAGAGTGCTTTCATAGAGGCGAAACCGCCGATTCCGACATCGCAGATAGCCGCTTCCGCACCGACGACAAGCATCTGATCCGCAGTGCCAAGCATAATCGATTTTGTGGCTGTGGCGATTGCATGGGTTCCTGCCGCGCAGGCTGTCACGTCTGAAAGGTTTGGTCCTTTTAGCTTGTGCTCTATGGAGATGAAACCGCCAAGCATATTGACCAGTGCAGATGGGATGAAAAAAGGTGAGATACGTCTGGGACCTCTTTCATGAGAAACAAGAGAGTTTTTTTCGATATTGGTCAAACCTCCGATACCGGAAGCAGAAACCATACCGAAACGTTCAGGCTCAAATGTGTCAAAATTTGCATCCTGCATCGCCTCCTGTGCCGCTTTGATACCGAGCTGGATAAATCTATCCGCTTTTTTTACCTCTTTTGGGTTCATAACAGTTGTAGGATCGAAGTCTGTGATTTCGCCAGCAATTTGCGCAGTATGCTTAGATGCGTCAAATAAGCTAATTCTTTTAATGCCACATTTCCCTTCAACGATAGCCTTAAAAGAACTCTCTTTGTCCATACCGACTGCATTGATCATACCTATACCTGTTACTACAACCCTTTTCAAAACCGTCTCCTTAAAATAAAACCTGAAATATTATGTAGGAAGCCCTGTAAAAGGGCTTCCATGTTATTGAAATTATGCGTTATGTGTTTCGATATATTTGATCGCGTCACCGACAGTAGCGATATTTTCCGCTTCTGAATCAGGGATTTCGATATCAAACTTCTCTTCCAACTCCATGATCAGCTCAACAACATCCAGAGAGTCAGCACCCAGATCTTCAACGAACTTGGACTCCTCTTTGATCTCATCAGCATTGACATTCAGTTGCTCAGCTACGACTTCTTTTACTTCATCTATTAGTGCCATAATTTTCTCCTTGTATTAAGTACGGTGCTATATTACCAAAATAATATTAAATTTTTTGTGGAATTTTTCCTTAAAGTAAGGCAATTTACGCCTTTACATATACATTCCGCCATTTACCTTCAGAATCTCTCCTGTTATATAGCCGGATGAGTCGCTCAGTAGAAATGCAACAGCTTCTGCAACATCCTTTGGATCACCGAATCTTCCGAGAGGTATTTTATCTGTGTAGGATGTTTTGATCTCATCGCTGAGCTCTTCTGTCATATCTGTAGCTATAAAGCCTGGGGTGATAGCATTGAAACGGATACCCCTCGGAGCACCTTCGAGGGCGAAGCTTTTTGTCATGGAGTTCATCGCACCTTTGCTTGCAGAGTAGTTGACCTGTCCGAGATTACCGGTTTCACTGACGATGGAGGAGATATTGACAACGCTGCCGAATCTCTTCTTGCCCATCGCCTTGAGTGCTTCACGGCAGCCCAGAAATGCTGAGTCCAGATTGGTTTTGATGACATTCTCAAAATCTGCCAGTTTCATTCGCAGTGCGAGTTTGTCATTGGTGATTCCCGCATTGTTGACAAGATAGGAGAGTTCTCCGTCGCTTTCAACGATCGCCTTTACAGCGGAGACAAAAGCCTCTTCATCACTTGCATCAAAACAGATCACAGCAGCCTGACCGCCCTGTGCTTCTATCTCTGATTTGACGGCATCTGCCAGTTCCGGCTTGGAACGGTAGTTGATCCACACTTTCAATCCGTAATCGGCCAGTACTTTTGCAATCTCTTTGCCGATTCCTTTGCTTGCACCGGTAACCAGTACGTTCTTACCGCTAAATACCAATTTGCATCCTTTATATCTTTTTATATCATGATATTGTAAAATCGATAAAATTATCTGAATTTTATATTCAAAACAGAGGAGATATTTCATGAAAGCTATTTTAGTAACGATTTTATTTTTTTGTACATCCTATCTTATGGCAGGTGCATTCGATCTGAAAACACTCGATGGAAAAACAGTGCATATCACCGACTATGACGGCAACTTTGTCTTTACAGATCCCGGGTATGCCAACAAACCTGTACTCTTTTTCTTCTTCGGAACCAGATGTCCCTATTGTGCCAGAGAGATTCCTCAGGTGATTTCACTTGTAAAACAGCATAAGATCAAAACGATAGGGATTCAGGCGCAGTTTCCTGTCAGTGATGCTTCGCTACGCCGTTTTGTCAAAAGGAAGGGTATCAATTTTCAAGTATTGAATGCAAAAGACGGAAACAAGCTTGTAAAATACCTTATCAGGCGCAGAATGTGGGTTGGAGGCGTACCGTACTATGTCTGGGTTGACAAATACGGCAATCTTGAACCGACTGATCTAAACGGAGTTTTAGAAAAAATCGGACGCTAGAAGTCTGTCGGATTTTGTAGCCGATCTGGCATAAATCCGACAGATGCCTAGATCAGCGGCACATCCATCTCTTCGGGGATGGGAAGATTCATCAGTTTCAAAACAGTCGGTGCGACGTTGTTGAGTCCGCCGTCTTTGACCTCTTTGACCTGATCGCTCATGACAAAACAAAAGACATCATAAAGTGTATGGTTGGTGAGCATATTTCCCTGAGCATCTTGCATCTCTTCACAGTTACCGTGATCGCTGGTCAATACCATACTATAGTTTTCCTCTTTGGCGACCTTGATGATCTGGTCAAGTTCATGATCTACCGTCTCGACCGCTTTGATGGCTGCATTGAGGTCTCCTGTATGTCCGACCATATCACCGTTTGCAAAATTGACAACGATAAAATCATACCCTTTTTTCATCGCGATTCGTACATTTTCACCCACTTCCGGTGCGCTCATCTCAGGTTTTAAGTCATATGTTTTGACATCGGGACTCGGTATCAGCACGCGGGTTTCATTGATAAAGGGCTCTTCCACGCCGCCGTTGAAGAAAAATGTCACATGCGCATACTTCTCTGTTTCGGAAGTGTGTAACTGGTTCAGTCCCGCATCGCTGATCACTTTTGCAAGTACGTTGTCGGGCAACTCCTCTTTGAAAAGTACCGGATAGTCAAAATCTTTGCTGTACTCTGTCATGGTGGCGATATGTACCGTGACCGGCTTTCTCTCAAAATGGTCGAAGTTTGCGTTACCGATCGCATCGGTGATCTCACGCATACGGTCGCTTCGGAAGTTGGCGAAGATCACGCCGTCACCGTTTTCCATCCCGGTATAGCCGTTGAAGGCTGCCGGTTCGATAAACTCGTCGGTAATCTCCTGCGCATACTGTTTTTTGATATAGTCAGCAGGGGAGAGATCTGTTTTGGGATGTGCCTGCACGATCGCTTCATATCCTTTTTGAACACGATCCCAGCGTTTGTCACGGTCCATTGTATAAAAACGACCGCTGACAGAGGCGATAAATATATCGTCACCGAGAAGCGGTTCGATATCGTTCAGATACTCAGGTGCGGATGTCGGACTGACATCCCGACCGTCGGTGATAAGGTGCAGTGCGACCTTTTTGCCTTTTTGTGCGGCAATCTGTGCCAGTGCTTTGATATGGTCTATGTGCGAATGCACCCCGCCGTCGCTCATCAAACCTATGATGTGCACTACATTGGATTGGTCTAAAATCTTGTTAAATGCAGGGTTTTGTGCAAGGGTACCGTCCTCGACCGCTTTGGAGATTTTGACGAGATTCTGGTAGAGTACACGACCGCTGCCTATCGTCATATGTCCTACTTCAGAGTTACCCATCTGTCCTTCGGGAAGTCCCACGGAGAGTCCTGAAGTTTTGACCATACCAAAGGGAACATTTTCCATCAGATAGCGGTAAGCACTTTTTTTCGCCTGACAAAATGCATTGTTTTCACAGCTCTCTCTGTAGCCGATGCCGTCGGTGATAACGAGTAATACTTTGTTTGTTTCCATATAAAATTTTTTCCCTAGTTTTAATAAATAATGTGCTAAAAGTTGGATTTTACTAAAATAGCCTTGTAAATTTTTTAAGGAATGTAATGCTTTATCTTTTTTACCACTACTTCCACATCAATCTTTTTCAATATATTACAGTACGTGCAGGAATATCGTTTTTTACAGGATTTATTTTAACCCTCTATCTGATGCCGCGCTATATACGGTGGGCGCAAAAAAGAAGAGCGAACCAGCCGATCTACAAATACGCGCCCGAAGCACATCAGGCAAAATCAACAACCCCTACGATGGGCGGTATCGTATTTCTCACATCGACACTTATCGCTTCACTGGTAACGATCCGTTTTGACAACTTTTATGCGATGGGTGCGATATTGACGATAGTGCTTTTTGCCCTGATCGGTCTGAAAGATGATCTCTCCAAAATAAGAGGAGGGAAAAATGAAGCGGGACTCACATCCCGTGGAAAACTGCTTTTACAGATTTTTGCGGGAGTGATTATCTCCGGCTATCTCTGTTACGGTGACTTTTCAACGGATCTCTATATTCCCTTTTACAAATATCCCCTTTTCAGTATGGGGTATTTCGCTATTGTGTTTTGGGTTTTTGTCTTTGTCGCTACTTCCAACGCTGTCAATTTGACAGACGGTCTGGATGGTCTGGCAACGGTGCCCTCTATCTTTTCTATCATGAGCCTGAGCGTGTTTGTCTATATTATGGGGCACGCGATTTTAAGCAACTACCTGCTGGTGCCCAATATCAAAGGCGTGGGTGAAGTGACTATCGTCGCCACGGCACTGGTCGGGTCGTTGATCGGGTTTCTCTGGTATAACTGTCATCCTGCCGAGATCTTCATGGGGGACAGCGGTAGCCTGAGTCTGGGAGGATTTATCGCATATATGGCGATCATCACCAAAAATGAGATTTTGCTTATCTTGATCGGGTTTGTATTTGTGATGGAGACGGTTTCCGTGATACTTCAGGTGGGCAGTTACAAAACAAGAAAAAAACGGGTTTTTCGTATGGCGCCGATCCATCACCACTTTGAGTTGAAAGGGTGGGCGGAAAACAAAATCATCGTGCGCTTCTGGATCATGGCACTGATGTCCAATCTGCTGGCACTCATCACACTGAAGATACGCTGATGCTGACACTCTTCGGATACGGTATCACCACCAAAGCGATCGCAAAAAAGTTTGGCAAATGCCGCATATACGATGATAAGTTCAGTGCCGCAACATTTGATAAATATGGCAACGAGTTTCTGGCGAGCGAACTTTTCAACCCCGATAACAGCATACTCGAAGTGACCAGCCCGGGCATACCTCCCACACATCCGCTGATCCAAAAAGCGAAAAATCTGGTCAGTGAGTACGATCTGTTTGCATCAACTATGCCTTACAGCGTCTGGGTGACCGGCACAAACGGAAAAACGACGACGACCGATATGATGGGACACTTACTCAAAAAGCGGGGCGGGGTGACAGGCGGCAATATCGGTACACCCCTTGCCACCCTCGATGAGAAAGCGCCTCTGTGGATTCTGGAGACAAGCTCTTTTACCCTCCACTATACCAATATCGCGGTGCCCAATATCTATGTGATCCTGCCCGTGACGCCGGATCACATCAGCTGGCATGGCAGTTTCGAGGCGTATGAAGAAGCCAAGCTCAAACCGCTCAGACAGATGCAGGAGGGTGAAGTGGTGATACTGCCCGAAAAGTACAAGGACGTCCCGACAAAAGCGATGAAGATCACCTATGAAAATGCAAAAGATCTGGCGGAGTACTTTGATATAGAGTTACACAAAGTCCACTTTCGTGAACCGTTTCTGACCGATGCACTGCTGGCACTGGGTGTGACAAAGATACTCTTCGACGAGATCGACTATGATCGGATCAACAGTTACCATATAGGAAAACACCGGATGGAAGAGTTTGTCGATCGCAGGGGACGACTCTGGATCAATGACTCCAAAGCGACCAATCCGGATGCCACCATCGCAGCACTTGAGAGTTATCATGAACAGAAGATTCATCTGATACTCGGAGGAGATGACAAAGGTGCAGGTCTGGACGCACTTTTTGAAAAACTGAAAGATATGGATGTCGAAATCTATGCCATAGGGGCAAATCTCGATCGTCTGAGGGCAGAGTCACAGAAATATAAACTCCCCTTCTATGCGTGTCATACACTGGAGAAAGCAGTTTCCAGAATCGATCAAAACCACGACACAGACAGTATCGCGATGCTCTCACCGGCAGCGGCGAGTCTGGATCAGTTCAGCTCGTATGCACACCGTGGAGAAGATTTTTTCAAATTTATTAACAATTTAAGTTGACTTTTAAACTTTTTTTGTATAATTTCAACTCTTTTAACGAAGATGGCTGGATAGCTCAGTCGGTAGAGCAGGTGACTGAAAATCACCGTGTCGGCGGTTCGATTCCGTCTCCAGCCACCACCCTTCATAAACTTCTGTTATAT
>QNZT01000148.1 GCA_003978455.1 Sulfurospirillum sp. | reverse complement strand
GTCGACGATCAGGCCCTGCTGAAAATCGCGTCGAACGAGGAGCGCCTCCTTCTGACCCGTGACAGAGAGTTGCAGAGACGGGGCGGGCAACTGGCTTTGCCGATACTATCAACTAACATGGATGAGCAGCTCCGGGAACTCGCCTCGATGCTGGATCTGGCTCCCGGATTCAACCCCTTCACCCGATGCATGGTCTGCAACACTCCGCTTGTGAGTGTTCGACAGGAGGCGATACGCGAGAGAATCCCTATGAAAGTTTTCCTCAACTTCCACGAATTCAAAGCGTGCCCGGGATGCGGACGGATCTACTGGAAAGGCGATCATTACCGGAAAATGATGGAGCGGTGGGAAGGGTTGTTCGAAGGGACCAAAACGGCGGGCGAACGAAGGGCTTGATTTTTTACGCTATAGGCGGTAGAATTCCACAGCTTGTCAAAGCTGCTGATATAGCTCAGCTGGCTAGAGCACCTGATTCGTAATCAGGAGGTTGCGGGTTCAAGTCCCGTCGTTGGCTTACGCTATAATTAGCCTCATGAAATCAACTCCTTGCATCCTCTTTGCCGGTGGCAAAAGCTCGCGGATGGGACGGGACAAGTCACTGCTGCCCTTCGGCGGCTACCCCACCCTCACCGAATATCAAATCGCCAGATTCACCCCATATTTTGAAAAGATCTATGTCGGATGTAAGTCAAAAGAGAAGTTCGATTTTGAAGCCAATTTCATCGAAGACCTGCCGCAGTACGAGGAGAGCGCCCCGCATATCGGGCTGATCTCCGCTTTTGAACAGCTTCATGAAGAGATCCTCTGTGTACTCAGTGTCGATACCCCTTTCTTCTCTCATGAAGATTTCAAAACATTGCTGGCACACCTGACACCCGAAGCGGATGCCGTGGTGGCACAAAGCCCAAAAGGATATCAGCCACTATGTGCCGTTTACCGACGTAGCACCCTCCCCTTTTTGAAAAAAGTGACTCATGAAAAACAATACCGTTTTGCACATCTGTTTCAGCAACTCAGTACCGTTTTCGTACCCTTTCATGAAGAGAGACCATTTACCAATCTCAATACACCGGAGGAGTATGAAAAAAATATGCTATAATACACCATCAATCTAACAGGGAGTGTCTGTATGGGTGCCGTCAAAGCTGAAAATATACCTCACTATACGTATGATGACTACAAACACTGGGAAGATCAGTGGGAACTGATAGAGGGTATCCCCTACGCGATGAGCCCGGCTCCGATGATCAAGCATCAGAAGATCAGTAATAAAATAGCCAGACTTCTTGATGAAGAACTCGAAGCGTGCAAAAGCTGCCATGCCCTTCTCCCTGTAGACTGGAAGATCAGCGACGACACCATCGTCCAGCCGGACAATCTCGTCGTCTGTTATGAGCCAAAAGGTGCTTACATCTCCAGGGCACCATCGCTTATTTTCGAAGTACTCTCCAAAGCCACTGCAAAAAAAGATACCACACTGAAGTTTGAACTCTATGAAAAAGAGGGTGTCAGCTACTATATCATCGTCAATCCTGACGATGAGGTCGCTAAAGTTTATGAACTGAAAGAGGGGCGTTACATCAAGCTACTCGATGCAACGGATGAAACAATCGCCTTTGATCTCGGAAAGTGCCGGATCGAGATCGACTTTTCCAGACTCTGGAGCTAATGCCTCAGTATCTCAAATTTCGGTTCGGCTACATCGTTGTCCAAAATAATCTCTTTGACTTCATGATGTACTGCGTTGTTTTTGATCTTTCTCTCTAACTCGGGGTAAGTCTCCATGTGAGAAGGTGCGACGATATCTTTAACAGTTTTTTTTGCGACACTTTTTTCAGCATGACGAACTCTTCTCTTCACTTTTGCACTCTCTTTTTTGACATTATGTTTATGTACCGGGGGTCTCTTCTCCTTGAGATGTTTGCGTGAAACGTGTTTGATTACCCTGCTCTTTTTTGTCGCTTTGAACATCGGTCTGTGCAGATCAATGACCTCTGTTTTCTCCTCTTTCTGAACTTTAGCTGATGCGATCGACGGCACAGCCTTTGTCTCAGCCTTTGTCTCAGCCTTTGTCTCAGCCTTTGTATCATTGGTATCCGCTTTGGCTTCCGGCTCGGATATTTCCACACTGTTTTCAACGACAAGTCCATCTTTTTGTAGATTTCCGATGATCTCATCCAGTCTCTTTTTGCCGGTTTGAAATTTCCCTTCGAGCTTAACACTGCTTGCATCGATCAGCAGTGTCGCATTTTGCACATCTTTTGTATTGATAAGTTTCAACAGTGCAACGATATCATCCTGCCACGGCGCATCTGAAATATCTTTCTGATAATTCATATCCTGTCTGCATCGTCTTTCCTTACACAGCTGATCTATATACTGTACCAGCTTCCCCTCTTTATCATGAACTGAAAAGACCCCCGCCAGAGAAACCATCGTACCGCTTTTCATGAAACCGAATGTAGCAGGAGCTTTTTCAACCTCATGCACCGGTGCTGACACTTGCGTCTCTTCTGCTTCTATCGGTGTATCACGTGTCGTCGTCGTCAGTGTATCGTTGTGCTCTTTTTCCTTTTGTGTCTCCGACTGTATCAACTGCTCATCTATACCGTTTTGTGAAGGATGGGTATCCTCTTTCATATCAGTTTCTGAAACGACCGGAGCACTTTTTTGCATCTGTGCAAATCTCTCTGTCCGCTGTACTCCCCAGTAGATCAAAGCCAAAACAGCCGGTATCAGCACAATAGTACCTACCGCTACTCTCATTTTCATAGCACATCCTTATACATAAATTTTTTAACTATCGTAACTTATCTTGACAATAGCATAACTTTTGGCAACTTAATCTACACTGGAAATCTCTGTAAATAGTCTATTTAGCAAACTTCGCTAAAATAAGCCTACCTATTACAACGGAGTCTTCATGAACGAAACATTAACCGCTATCAAAAATGAGATGAAAAAAGTCATCGTCGGTCAGGATCAGATGATCGACGCCCTGCTGATCGGGCTGCTGTGTGACGGACATATCCTTTTGGAAGGCGTTCCTGGTCTGGCAAAGACCACCACTGTCAACACCCTCGCCAAAACCCTGGGACTCGACTTCAAACGGGTACAGTTCACCCCGGATCTGCTGCCAAGTGATATCATCGGTACTGAGATCTACGATCCTCAGAAAAACAGTTTCAAGATCAAAAAAGGTCCTATCTTTACCAATCTGCTGCTTGCCGACGAGATCAACCGTGCCCCGGCAAAAGTCCAGTCCGCCCTGCTCGAAGCGATGCAGGAGCGTCAGGTGACTATCGCCGACGAAACTTTCAAACTCGACTACCCCTTCCTCACCCTCGCCACACAGAACCCCATCGAACAAGAAGGTGCATACTCGCTCCCTGAAGCGCAGCTTGACCGTTTCATGTTAAAAGTGGTCGTCGGCTACAATACCAAATCCGAAGAGATCGAGATCATCACCCGTATCGCCGAAGGCAAAGGGGAGGATGTCAAACAGGTCGCGAGTGCCGAAGCACTCGACAAGCTCAAAGCAGATATGCAGAAGGTACACATCGACGAAGAGCTCAAGGGATATATCGTCGATCTCGTCTTCGCCACCCGTGAACCTGACCGCTTCGGACTCGAAGAGCTCAAAGAGTACATCCAGTACGGCGCCAGCCCCAGAGCCTCGATCAACCTCTACAAAGGCGCACAGGCACACGCATTTTTGCGCGGCAAAGAGTTTGTCACACCTGTCGATATCGCCGCCATCGCCAAAGATGTGCTACGCCACCGTGTCATCCTCAGCTACGAAGCCGAAGCCGAAGGTATCACCGGCGACGAGATCATCGAAAAAGTGATCGAAGCAGTACCGCTGCCGTAATGTCCGTTTTGAAAAAGATCCTCATCAAAACCCGTCGACAGCTGACTATCCGGATGACGCGATATGAGCAAAGCCCATCTCGCTACGCTAACGCTGAGTTCGCTTCAGCAGCGGGCTCACGCACAGATAAACCGTGCTCTATCCAAACAGAGGTTTTTGTATGTCCGTTTTAAAAAAGATATTGATCAAGACCCGTCGACAGATCTTCAGTGAAATCGCAGGGAACAATCCTTCTATCTTTCAGGGGGAGGGTTTTGACTTTGTGGAGCTTCGTGAGTACACCTACGGTGATGATATCCGCCATATAGACTGGAATGTCACGGCGCGTATGCAAAAGCCTTATGTCAAGATATTCAAAGAGGAGCGGGAGTTAAATATCGTCATCGTCTCCGTGCTGGGCGGGAGCGTCTACTTCGGTCGCAGGAAGTTCAAGCAGGAGTCTATTGCTGAAACGGTGGCGCTGCTGGGATACTCCGCTGTCAAAAACGGGGATCAGTTCAGCACTTTTATCTACACAGAGAGACTCGAAAACGTCACTCCGCCTTCCAAAAATATCCACAGTGTCCGCAAGGCGACGCAGGCGGTGCTGGAGTACCCGGCGCTGGGTAAAAAGGTCGATGCCAAAGCACTGCCGGGACTGCTGTTTGAGCGTATCAAACGCCGCTCCATCATTTTTGTCATCGGCGACTTTTTCGAAGCATTCGATTTTCGGCTACTGAGTAAAAAACATGAAGTGATCGCGCTGATCGTGAGGGATCATCTGGAGGAAAAACCGCTGGAGATGGGTATGGTCAATCTCTACGATCCGCAGAGCCTGCAAAGCGCCCTTTTGGAGGTCGATGCAAAGAGAGCAGATTCCTATGCGAAACGTGTCCACACCAAAGATATCGGGATGCACAAAGATTTCCGTAAACATCAGGTTGCTTTTACTAAAATCTATACAGACGACGAACCTTTTGTCAGACTATCAAAACTATTTATGGGCAGATGATGCAGACACAACCATTAGAACAGTTACGCGAGATCAGAGACCTTGAAGCCATACCCGACTATAGCTTCTGGTTTTTTCTCGCACTGGTAGCAGTGGTACTCCTTTTTGCAGGCTCCCTTGCCTATATGCTCTGGCAAAACTACAGCAAAAAACGTAAGCTGAAACTGCGCAAAGAGGTATTGAAGCGACTGCGTGACATAGACTTCTCCGACTCCAAAAAAGCGGCGTATGCCATCACAAAGTACGGCAGATTTCTCGCCGACGAGGAGCGGAGCCAAAAACTCTTCGCCCAACTGCTGCCGAGACTGGAAAAGTACAAGTTCACCCCGAATCCGCCGCCGTTTGACGAAGAGGATATCAAATACTACGATCTTTTCACAGAGTCTGTGGATGAGTGAGATTACATTTGAGTATCCGTGGGTTTTTGGCTTGCTTGCCATCTTCCTGCTTTGTAGCCGATTCTGCAAACCCCGTTTCGAAGCGATCATCTTCCCCCATCTGGATATTTTTGTTGAAAGTCAGGGGAAGAGACCACTGTTGCTGGAGGTATTTAAATGGCTCGCCGTCATCTTCGTGCTTACCGCCCTCGCCTCTCCCGTCGTCACCAACCGGATCGAAACAGAGAAAAAAGAGGGATATTCGATCGTCCTCGCGATCGATGCCAGCGGCTCGATGCGTTACGGATTTGAGGACAGTTACCTTGCAAGCACATCACAGGACAATAAATTTGCCGTTACCATGAAGATCGTGCGGGAGTTTATCCAAAAACGCGCCAATGACCAGCTGGGACTGGTGGTTTTCGGCAACTTCGCCTATGTCGCTTCTCCGCTGACCCATGACAAAAAAGCGCTGATACAGATTTTGAACAAACTCTACGCGACCATCGCCGGTCCGAACTATACCGTTATCAGTGACGCCCTTTTTCAGAGTGCCAGGCTCTTTGAGAAGTCCAAAGCCAAAAGCAAGATTGTCATTTTGCTCACCGACGGGCAGAGCCGCGGAGACAATATCCCCTTTGACGTGGCGATGCGTATGGTGCAAAAGGCGGGGGTCAAAGTCTATACAGTCGGTATCGGCAACAAAGGCGACTTCAACGAAGCGTTTCTGAAACTTATCGCGGAACGTAGCGGCGGGCAGTTTTTTAGTGCCGGGGACAAAAATGCCCTGCGCCGCGTCTATGCCAAAATCGACCGTCTCGAAAAGTCAAAAATCGAAGCCAAAAAGTATGTCAAAAAACGCTATCTCTTTGAATTCCCGCTTTTTGTCGCATTTATGTCACTGCTACTTTATACCTGGCTGTTGAACAAAAGAGGTGTTGCATGATCTTTCTCAGACCCGACTATCTGCTCTTCATGATGATTCCGCTGACGGTGCTTTTCTACTTTATCGTCACCGGGAAGAGTCAGGTGCAGACGATTTTCGATAAAAAGATGCTTGAAAAGCTGACCGTCGACAACGACGCACTCGGACGTGTGGGCAGAAATATCCTCCTCTTTGCCGCACTCTTTTTGATGATCGTCGCTCTGGCACGTCCGGCGATCCCCAAAGGGGAAGTGGAAGCGGCTTTACTGCGTATCGATCTGCTGGTGGGGCTGGATATCTCCCGCTCTATGCTCGCCACCGACCGCTACCCCAACCGCCTGGCTTTTGCAAAGAAAAAGATCTACGAACTGCTGGAGAAGTTTGAGGAGGCACGCGTCGGGGTGATCGCCTTTGCAAACGACGCTTTTCTGGTTTCCCCGCTGACTGAAGACAAGCAAACCCTCCGCTTCCTCATCGACAACCTCAACACCGATGCCCTCTCCACCGGCGGTACCAACCTGATGGTTCCTATCGAAAAAGCGGCGGAGTTCATGAAAGAGGATCAGGAGAAGATTCTCATACTCTTTACCGACGGCGGAGATAAAAAAGATTTCAGCAAAGAGATCGAAGCGGCGAAAAAAGCGGGGGTAACGGTCTATATCTACGCGGTCGGTACAGAAAAAGGATCGGCGATCCCCTTTCTGGGAGAAAATATAAAAGACCAAAACGGCAATATCGTCATCACGAAACGCAACCCCGCCGTCAAACAGCTCGCACTCGAAACAGGCGGCGCGTACATAGCAGGCGGCTACAAAGACCAGAGCGTGGAGATGGTGATCCGCGATATCAAAAACAAGTTCAGGATGCACAGACTCAAAAGCAGGAAAATCCGGGACTACGAAGAGCTCTTCTACTTTCCGCTGACGATCGCGGTGCTTCTGATGCTGATGGCATTCTCCTCCCTGCCCCGCTACACCTCCGCCGCGCTGTTGCTGCTGCCGCTGCTTTTTATGCCCGCTCCCTCGCAGGCCGGGATTCTGGACTTTCATGAGATCAAAGAGGGGTTTCATCTCTATCAGCAGGAGCAGTACCGCGATGCGGTCAGGCATTTTGAAAAAGTCGCGAAGTCACGCAGGGATGCACCATCGTGGTACGATCTTGGAAACGCATACTACAAATCGGGAAGATACAAAGATGCCGTAAAAGCCTATCTAAATGCCAAAACAGACGATCCCGCCCTTGCCTACAAGATCTACTTCAATCTCGGCAATGCCCTCTTTCAGGCTAAAGCGTACGCAAAAGCGCTCAAAGCCTACCAAATCGCCCAAAAAATCAAAACCGAACCCGATCTGGAGTACAACATCGAACTGACCAAAAAGCATCTGAAGCAAAAACCGCCCAAAAAGAAGCCGGGCGGCAAGAAGAAGAAAAACAGACAGAACGATAACCGACAGCAAAACAGAAACGACAAACAGAAAAATCAGCAAAACAAAAGCCAGCCGGACAACTCCGACAAAAAGAGCAAGGCAAACCAGAGCAAAAAGCCGCAAAAAGGCGGTTCGAACAACCAAACCCAAAAAGCGCCTATCAGTGACAAGGAGGTCAAAAAGTGGGAAAAACGGTTGCAAAAGACCAAACCCAAAACAATGCCGATACGCCTGCGTACCAAAGAGATAGAAAGAGAGAAAAATGCAAAACCCTGG
>QNZT01000071.1 GCA_003978455.1 Sulfurospirillum sp. | reverse complement strand
CGGAAGCGGCTGCAACAGGACTTTTTTCCCGAAAGAGTAGTAATAGGTCTCTGCAAACAGGGTCGATGCAGACAATAGAAGTGTGGATAGAACGATAATGATTTTCATGAAGTAGAATATCTCCTGTCGTAAATATCCATATATTATCTGAAAATTGTAAATAAATCGTTTAATCTTCTGTAAATAGTAGTATGGTATCGGTTGTTTTCTTCAATTTTCTGTGATATAATGGGATAAATTTAGCCCTAAACAGGAGTACCATGTTACTAACCAAAGCAAGTGAGTATGCACTGCTCTCTTTAGTGCTTATCTCGAGACAAAGTGCTCCGGAAGATGTAGATACACTGGCAAGGAGACTCAATATCTCCCGCAGTTTCCTTGCGAAAATTTTGCAGTCTCTGGCAAGAGAAGGTATCCTGAAGTCCTATAAAGGCGCCAAAGGCGGATTTGCGCTGAACCGGGATCCTCGTGAAATTTCGGTGCGCGATATCATCGAAGTGGCAGAGAAAAAGCCGCTCAGTGTCTTTGAGTGTTCTTCATCTCAGGACTCCTGCCCAACGGGTAAGGGAGATTTTTGTATGATATGGCCGTTTCTGAACAAGTTTCAGCTTAAGATGGATGAGTTTTTCGATCAGTTGACACTTCAGGATATATTGTAGTCTTTCGGAAGGAATTTTTTGGCAGAAGGTAAAAGCGCACCGGCTTTTCAGACTCTTCAGAAGTATCTGGCACCTATCGCGGCGTCCAAAGATCTGGCAGTCGTTTTTTTCGTCATATCGATCATCGCGATTATCATCGTCCCGCTGCCGGGACCTGTACTCGATCTTTTTCTGACGATCTCTTTGGCTGTTGCCGTGCTGATTTTGATGATCTCTATTTATATCCCCAAGCCGACCGATTTGACCACTTTCCCCACTCTTATCCTGATCATCACGCTTTACCGCCTCTCTTTAAATATCGCGACGACAAGGATGATCCTCTCAAAAGGACATGAAGGTCCCGAAGCGGTGAGTGATATCATCACCTCTTTCGGGCAGTTTGTGGTCGGGGGAAACTATGTCATCGGTATCATCGTTTTCGTGATTTTGGTGTTGATCAACTTCATGGTCATCACGCAGGGTGCGACGCGGGTTGCGGAAGTAGGCGCGCGTTTTACCCTCGATGCGATGCCGGGTAAACAGATGGCGATCGATGCGGATCTCAATGCCGGTCTGATCGACGAAGCGACAGCGCGTGAACGGCGTGAGATGATCATCCAGGAAGCCAACTTTTACGGGGCGATGGACGGTTCAAGCAAGTTTGTCAAAGGGGATGCCGTTGCGGGTATTATCATCACCATCATCAATATCATCGGCGGTTTTCTGATCGGTATGTTTCAGTTTGACATGGATGCGGCAAGTGCGGCGCAGACGTTTACGATTTTGACGATCGGGGACGGTCTGGTGGGACAGCTTCCGGCACTGATCATGTCCACCGCGACGGGTATTATCATCACCCGTGCGACCAAAGCGGGCAAAGAGGGTACGAGCTTCGCGACCAATGTGGTCGACCAACTGGTCAGTGACTATAAAACGCTTTATATTGTCGGTGCTATTTTGCTGATGTTTGCGATCGTTCCCGGTTTGCCGACACTTTCACTCGGCTTTGTCGGGCTGGTGTTTGTGGGCTTGGGGTATCTGATCAGCCACTCTGCCCAGCAGCCTGCCGTCACCGAAGAGGCGGAGATCACAGCCGGTGAGGGGGAAGAGGGAGCAGCACCGCCTCCGGTTTCTGCTGAAACGGCAAAAGAGGAGGAGGAGAAGGTTCTGGAAGATATCCTCAAACAGGAAGTGCTGGAACTCGATCTGGGATATCAGCTGATCAAGCTTGCCGATCCTGCGATGAAGGGGGATCTGCTCGATCGTATCAAGAGTATGCGCCGGAAAATCGCGACCGATTACGGTTTTCTGATCCCTCAGGTGCGTATCCGTGACAATCTGCATCTGCGACCGACGCAGTATCAGTTGCTGCTCAAAGGGGTGGAGATTGGCAGCGGTGAGGTCTATCCGGACAAATTTCTGGCGATGGACAACGGTCTGGTGAGTGAACCCATCGAGGGGATTCCGACCAAAGAGCCGGCGTTTGGACTGGATGCGATCTGGATCGATCCGGCACAGAAAGAGGAGGCGATCACCAAAGGGTATACTGTCGTCGATCCCTCCACCGTGATCTCTACCCATCTGAGCGAGCTGATCAAAAAGTATGCGGACGAACTTTTGACGCGTCAGGATGTGCAGGAGTTGCTGGATAAAGTGAAAAAGAGTTATCCTGTCGTGGTGGAAGATGTACTCAAAGTCGCTTCTATCGGTCTGATCCAGAGGGTGCTCAAAGAGCTGCTTGCCGAAAAGATACCGATCAAAGATATGCTGACGATCCTAGAAACTATCAGCGACGTGGCGGAAGTGACGAAAAATGTGGATATCATCACCGAGCAGGTACGCGCCAGACTCGCAAGGGTGATCACCAACCAGTATAAAGATGATCAGGGATTGCTGAAGCTGCTCACGCTGGCGGCACCGACGGAGCAGAAACTTCTGGAGCATCTGCAGGAGCGTGACGGTCTCAAGGAGCTGATGCTCAATATCGGACAGATCAATGCGCTGGTACAGAAAGTGAGCGACGAAGCGGCAGCTGTGCTGCAACGGGGTGTGGCACCGGTGATACTGATCGTCGATCCGGCACTGCGCAAACCGTTGTCGGATATTTTCAAAAAATTCAATCTCGATATCGTCGTACTTTCCCATGCTGAGGTAGATCCGAATGCGAAGTTTGAAGTACTGGGTGCTATTGATATAGAAGATTTATAATGGAACCCTCTGATTAATTTACTTCTCTCAAACGGCTTCACGGCGGGTACCCCAAAACTTCGTTTTGACCCTGCCGCTGCAGATGTTGTTCGAGCAGCAAATTAATCAGAGGATTCAATGTAACAAAATCAAAACTTAAGGTAAACAGGCAATATGCAAAAAAGTAAACAGAAGCTATTTCATCTCTCCCATACCGATCTTGACGGGTACAGCTGTCAGTTGATCACAAAGAGATGTTTTGAAGATATCACATACTACAACTCCAACTACGGCTCCGAAATCGATAGTTGTATCGATTCGATCCTGCGCAAAATCTATATGGAAGGCAGCGACGACAATCTGATCCTGATCACGGATCTGAACCTCAGCCTACAGCAGGCGAAAAATCTGGTGCAGGGAGTGGAGAACTCGCCTAAAAATATCGAAATCCTGCTGCTGGATCACCATAAAACGGGGCAGGATTGTGCGGAGGTGTATGACTGGTATCATCTGGATACCACGCGGTGTGCGACAAAGATCACCTACGACTACTTTCTTGCAAAGGGGTATGGTATCTCAGAACTGGAGACCTATGTCAATGTAGTCAACGCGATCGATATCTGGCTTCATGAGAGTGACTATTTTGAGCTGGGCAAAGTCTTCATGAGACTGGTCGCCGGCTCCAGAGAGATCAACCGGATGCTCTTTTGTGAACAAAACAGTGCCTATATCTTTCACTCTCTCGAAGAGGCGATGCAGTTTGTCGGTCAGAAAGATCCGCATATCGCGCTCGATGATGCGATACACCGCATCAAAAAGAGTTATTTTTTGCAAAACGGGCAGGAGAACAACACTCTGGAAAACCTGATCGCCGCATTTGTCGTCGATATGCTGAGTGCGAAAAAAGAGCAGATGGCGGTGCACTATAAAGGGTATAAGGGGATTTTGACCTATTCGATCGGCAATACCTCCATCATCGGCAATGAATTTCTAGTGCGCAATCCCGACTTTGACTTTTTTATGGATATCAACGGGCGCAAAAATATCTCGATGCGCGCCAACAACAAAGTCGATGTCAGCAAGATCGCCAAAGAGCTTTTCGGCGGCGGGGGACACGCCAATGCCAGCGGCGGAAAGTGTGAGAGTTTCAAAGACTCTTTTGTGTACGATAAGGTCAAAGAACAGATACAGGAAATCATGACAATAGGAGAGAACAATGAGTAACGAAATCAAAGAACTCAAAGCGGAGATCGAAGATCTGACCATCCATCTGGCGGATATGCTCGAAGCGGTGCTGTACTATGCCGGTGTGCCGGAGAAAAATCTCGAAAAAGCGGTCAAAGCCTATATCGATGCACTCGATGAAGTGTTCGACGAGGAAGAGGATGGCGACATGGGTTACCGTGAGATGGTAGAGGTGATCGACTACATGAAGAAAAAGCAGCCGGATCTCTTTGCCTGAAGCGGCGTCGTGCATATCCTACTCTCGGTCGGCGGGATCTACCTCTTTATCCTGCTGGGATTTTTTGCCAAACTGACCTTTAAAGAGCGGATGCACGAGAAAACCCTCGTGCTTCTCTCTATCTATTTTCTGCAGCCTATCCTTGTCTTCTGGGGACTCACTTCCCGCAAGATAGATTTCAGTGTGGTCGAAGCGCCGCTGCTGTTCATCACGGTGACAAGTGCGGCACTGGCGATGAGCTTTCTCTTCTCCCGTTTGCTCTTTCATGAACAAAAAGAGCGCTCCATCGCCACGGTTGCAAGTATCGTCGGCAATACCGGGAACCTCGGCATACCGCTCGGGATCGCTCTTTTCGGGGAGCAGAGCGTCATCTACACGAGCATCATCAACATGGCAAATGTCTTTTTGGTAAACAGTGTCGGTGTCTACTTTTACTCCCGCGGCAACTTCAGTATCCGGGAGTCGTTTTACAATATCTTCAAACTCCCGCCGATCTGGTTCGGTTTCCTCGCACTCCTGCTCAACTACAACGGTTTTGCACTTCATGAAGCGTTGCAGGAGCCTTTGAAAATGGGTGCTTATGCGACGATGGTCATACAGCTGGCGATTTTCGGGATGTATCTCTACAGTGTCGAGATAGACAAAATCAACTGGCGACTCTTCTCTTTTGTCGCTTTCATGAAGTTTGCAGCCATCCCCCTGATGGCACTGCTGATCCTGCACCTCAACCACGTCGATCCGCTGGTGTACAATGTCGTACTTCTGGAACTGATCGTCCCCCTCGCGGTGATGAATGTCAATCTCGCCGCACTCTACGATTGCAAACCGGCAGTGGTGACTTTTCTGGTCTTTAGCACTTCGGTAATTTTTATGGTGTATATATTTGCCGTAATGCCGCTTTTTCACTAGACTTATTAAAAATATTAAAATATTTATTTAATAAATTAAGTAATTTGCTATAAAATTTGATATTATCATGTCGTGAAAATGAAATAGTACGTAAAGGATAATCTATGAAACTGAAAACAGAAATAGCTTTTTCAATGTTGACAGCACTCTTTTTACTGGCTGGATGTGGCAGTTCAAAAGGATCAGACAATAGCACACAAATTGGACCAAAGGGCGATGCCCCTTTGCAGACAGGGCAGTCTGTCATATCGGAATTGTTGCAAGCGCTCTCTCAGCCGACAGATACTGCAACTGATGTTTCGGAGCAAAAAGATATTTTTCATCTGGTTGACGGTGATATACTACAACTGACAGTAACCAAAGAGATGCTAAATATTAAAAATAGTATTGTCTCTTTTAGTTGGATGGATATGGATGGCTCTTTACTGAGTCAAACAGGTATGCTGGAGCAAGTGATGCATTATAATCCAGTTTTAGATGTTGATCATGATGGCGTCTGCAAATATATCAAAAAAGTGATTGTGATGGATATGATGGGGCATATGTTCACGAAAAGCTATACGGTGTTTGTACATCAGCGACCGTTTAAGGGTGGACAGGCACTTTTAGGCCCACTTGCACAGGCACACTATAGTGTGACAAAACTGCGGGATCAAAAAGTCATCGACGAAGGGACAACGACTCAGGGAGACGGACAGGATGTGCGCACTGCCGGTGTGATCCCCGTTCCTGCAAAAGTGCTCAATAGCCTGGATCAGGGATACTATCTGGTTACTGTTTCAGGTGGAGAGGATATCGATAAAAATGACGATCAGGTATGGGATGATACACCTGCCCAGGTGAAGGGTGTTTTACATGCGATTGTCACAAAAGATGCGCTTCAAAGCGGAGACTATAAAGTCAATATTTTAACCCAGGCGATCTATGCGTATCTGAAAAGTAAGCAAAATCTCTCCCAACTCTCTGATGACGCTTTGGCAAAACAGCTGAATCAGTATGCGCAGCAGTTGATCTCAGCAGATATTAACGGTGACGGTCTAAAAGATTATCATGATATCGTGCAATGGAATCCTGTTATAGATAGAGAAAAACTTTCCACAGACTATGATAAAAATATAGTACCGTATATAAACAAGTTGTTTTACTAACCGATCACAGAGAAATCGGATATGGTGAGAAAATCGGAAGTCGATTGACTTGTAACCATTCTGTAATCAAATTTCAATATGATTACAGCAATAAAATCAAAAAAAGGAAATTTATGAATAGATATTTGCTTTCAGCCCTGACTGCGACAGCCCTTCTCTCAACGGCATCTTTTGCAGATGTGATTGTAAAATCCAAAGCGGCTACACTGAAGTTCAACGGTACGCATTATCTCGGTTTTGTGCACTCCGATCCTGAAACCGGTAATACAGATGACTACTTTGAAACCAGAAGAAACTACTTTCAGGTCAAAGCCTACATGAACGGAAATGCCAAAGATTATATGCGTATCACCATGGATACACACAACGAGGGCAGTGGTGAAGTCAATATCAGACTCAAATATGCTTACCTCTATCTTGACAATATCATGGTCAATACCGGTGTGGAGATCGGTCAGGTACACAGACCCTGGATCGACTACGAAGAGCATCATGGGTGGCTCTACAGAAGTATTGCCAAAACATTTGTCGAAGAGCATCATGGCGCCCATTTTACAAATTCGGCAGACAAAGGTATCAACTTCAAAACCAAAACAGATAGTTTCTCCAGCGAACTGGCGATTGTCAACGGTGAAGGGTATCATGGCAAAGACAGTGACGGCGAAAACGGTCTCTCTTATGAGTGGCGTCTGACAAGTTCACTGTATGGAACAGGGAAAAAGCATCTCCATGCAACACACGACACCTATGCAGATCTCTCTTTCCTGGGGCAGTACAATACCAAAACATTGAAAAATGATGAAGATTTTGTATGGTACGGTATTCACGCAGTCTACAATCAGCCTGAATTTTTGATTGCCGGTATGTATGTCACCGCGGATGATAAAGGTGCTGCAAATAGTGGAAAAACCGGTAACGGATGGACAATAAACGGTGAATACCGACCGGCACCGAAATGGGCAATCCTTGCAAGATACGACTCCTTCTCCGCAGATAACAATCAAGATAGAGAACAGTATATCGCCGGTGCGGCATACAGTTACACCAAAAATGTCAAATTTATCGCCAATGTTTTCCACATCGATCCTGATACAAACACAGATGATGACGCCACGACAAAATATATGCTCACAGCTGAGGTGAAGTGGTAGGATTTTTCATCTCTTTTGGCTTTCATAAGAAATATTTTCTCATGAAAGCCATCTTCCCTATAAATTTAACTAATTACGTATAAATCTCGACTTGAAGCAACAGAAAAAAAGAAAAAATTAAATTATTTAAATTTTTGTTAAATATTATAATTAATTAAGTAAATATTCAATAATATGAATTTTTTATTAAATAATCTATTCAATATGTCGATATTGAATTACTCTTATGTTTAAAGGATTTTTATGCACTTGTTCAAAATAGTAGTAGTCGTTCTGGTGATAGCATTCTTAGCCGGTTGTGGCGGTGGAGGAGGATCAGGTGGGAATAAGCCGGGAGATGGAGGTTCCTCTGCAGGGAATCAGAATCAGCCGCCTAAAAATCCCGATGTCAATGTAGAAGTAGTTCAGGATGAAGCTACCAA
>QNZT01000056.1 GCA_003978455.1 Sulfurospirillum sp. | reverse complement strand
AACGTGAAGCGATTGTGAAGAGCTTTTATGCTAAAATTTTTCTATCATGAAACATTTAATCAACACAGCAGACTTTGACAGGGACGAGATTGAGGCGCTTTTTGCGCGGGCAAAAAAGTTTAAGGAGGGGTATGTTGTCAAGACCCTCGAAGATAAACTGGTGATTACGATTTTCTTTGAAAACTCTACCAGAACCCGCAGCAGTTTTGAAGTGGCGGCAAAGCGGCTCGGTGCGGAAGTGGTCAGCCTCGATATCTCCAAAAGCTCCTCCAGCAAAGGAGAGACACTTTTTGACACCGCCGCCAATCTCGATGCGATGGAACCCAACGCCATCGTCGTACGTCATCAAAACGCCGGTGTCCCCAAAATCCTCTCCAACTACGTCAGCTGTCCCATCGTCAACGGCGGTGACGGTGCACACGGGCACCCGACACAGGCGCTGCTCGATCTGTTCACTATTCTGGAGCATTTCCCCGATCCCGAAGGCAAAAAGATCGCGATCGTCGGAGATATCAAAAACTCCCGCGTCGCCAACTCCAACATCGAACTCCTCTCCCGCTTCGGTCTGGAGATCACGCTGGTGGCACCGCCCCACTTTATGCCGCGTATCAAAGCCTACCGCAAAACGCACTATCTTCATGAAGTAATCGACGATGTCGATATCCTCATGAGCCTGCGCACACAGACGGAGCGTCACACCAACCAGATCTACGCCTCTTTGAAAGATTATGCGACCGATTTCTGTATCACAAAAGAGTTGGTCGGCGACAGGGATATCATGATCATGCACCCGGGACCCGTCAACCGCAATATCGACATAGACGACGCGATGCTCGCCGACCCGCGCTGTAAAGTCCTCGAACAGGTCAAAAACGGTGTATTTGTCAGGATGGCAGTCCTCGAAACCCTGATCGACTGATGCAAAACAACCATCTCAAAGCGTCGCTGAACCGTTACGGTCAAAGACGCACTCCGATCTTCTTCATGATCGATTTCGATCTGCAAAACTTCGTGATCCATCCGCTCGACAGACTGCCTGAAGATATCCGTTTCAGTATGCAGGCAGAAACTGCACACATCAAAACACCGTGCAGAGACTACCGCTATGAAGCCGTACCGATAGAGCACTATCAAAAGGCATTTGACCGGGTCATAGATGAGATCGGCAAAGGCAACACCTACCTGCTCAATCTCACCTTCCCCTCCCGGCTCGAAACAGCACTCACACTGGAGGAGATCTACCGCTATACCGAAGCGAAGTTCAAACTGCTCTACAAAGACCGGTTTGTCTGCTTCACGCCCGAACGCTTCGTCAGGATCGCAAACGACGCCATCTTCACCTACCCTATGAAAGGCACCATCGACGCAAAAATCCCCGATGCAAAAGAGAAGATACTTCACAACAAAAAAGAGATGGCGGAACACGTCATGGTCGTCGATCTGCTGCGCAACGACCTCTCTATGGTCGCGAAAAAAGTGCGTGTCGAAAAGTTTCGCTATATCGACAGGATCAAGGCGGGAGAGCGCGAACTGCTGCAGGTCAGCTCCAAAATACGCGGTGAACTGGAAGCGGGGTGGCAAAACCGTCTGGGAGAGATACTCACGACCCTGCTTCCCGCAGGCTCCATCACCGGTGCTCCCAAAAAGCGTACGACAGAGATCATCAAGCGCGTCGAGGGCTATGAGCGCGGCTACTTTACGGGCATCTTCGGCGTTTTCGACGGAGAGTCTCTCGACAGTGCCGTCATGATCCGTTTCATCGAAAAAACCGAAGAGGGCTACATCTACAAAAGCGGCGGCGGTATCACGATCGACAGCGAGCTGAAAAGCGAATACAACGAACTCAAAGAGAAGATCTATGTCCCTTTTTTTTGAAACCATCAGAGTCGAAAACGGTACGATCCACAACGCCCCCTATCACAACGCACGCCTCAACCGCACCATCCGGGAAAACTTCAGCCTCTGCACTGACTACGACATCCGCGACTACATCACACCGCCCCAAAGGCAGGGGATCTTTCGCTGCAAACTCCTCTACGATACGGAAGTTCATGAAGTCACCCTCACACCCTACCGACGCCGAAACTACCGCAGCTTCCGGTGTATCGATGCAGAGATCGACTATCGGTACAAATCGGCAGAGAGAAAAGAGATCGACACACTTTACGACTTGCGCGGGGAGTGCGACGACATCATCATCGTCAAAGAGGGACTTTTGACAGATACATCCATCGCCAACATCGCCCTCTTTGACGGTCTGCACTGGTACACACCCAAAACCCCGCTTCTACAGGGAACCTTTCGGGCTTCTCTACTCAGCGAGAAAAGGTTAAAAACCAAAGATATCGATCAAAAATCCTTAGAAAAATATACAAAATTTGCTATAATGAACGCAATGACAGGATTTTATCAGTTAAAAGATATTACATTTCAATTTTAAAAAACAGAATCCTCTGCATCATTGACTGCTCGAACAACATCTGCAGCGGAAGGGTCGAAATTTCACTGAAATTTTGGGGTACCCGCCGTGAAGCCGTTTGAGAGAAGTGAATGATGCAGAGGATTCCATAAGGCATTTTTACTATGGTACAGCAACTGCTTCGCGATCATGATTTTCATGAACTGATGATACTCCACATCAAAGAGATCATCGACCTCCTTCTGGCAAAGGAGACCTACTTCTCTATCCTGACCAATATCGCCGATATCAAATTCGATCCCGTGCTCCCCTCCGAGATCACACAGCACTTCAAACCGATCACACTCTTTGTCCTCGCCGAATACACCTTTGAGACATGCAGTTTCGATGAAGAGAACCTCTACTTCGAAGCGGGATTTGGACACCAGAATGTCGGCAGCTTTGTCACAGTGCCTCTCTACTCGATCGTACAGATCATCATCGAAGATACACCCATCTTTATCAACCTCTCCGTACCGCCGGAGTATGCACCCAAAAAAGCGGATGTCGAAAAGTCAACCAATATCTTCCTCTCCAACCCGGAAAACCAAAAACTGCTGAAGAAAAAGAAGAAGAAGCAGTAAAACGCTATATTTTACGCTTCTTCATGAAGAAATTGACCACTTTGTCTATAAAAGCGTCATGTTTTCGCTCTTTGAGATAGGCGAGATAGAAAGAGCGCTTAAACTCAAGCCCTTTGATTTTTGCAGCATAGAGCTGCCCTCTCTGCAATTCATCAGCGATGGAGTATTTAGAGATGATCGCCACAGTCTGTTTCCCCTCTTTGGGTGCACGCAAAACCGTCTGCACCACAGCCGTCGGACTCGTCACCGTTGTGGCGACATTGAACGCTTTGCACTCCAGTCCGGCATCTTCAAACGCCTCGGCGATCACACGCCGTGTGTGTGACTCCTCTTCGCGGCAGATCCAGTTGAACTCTTTGAGCATCTCGGGACGCACCACTTTGGGCAAAGGCTGGTTGCTGAAGAGGACAAACTCATCCTCCAGCCACTCGCGGTAGATGATACCGTCCAGAAAGATCGGAGACTCGATCATCGCGATATCGATCTTTTTGTCCAGCAGCTTTTGCAGTGTATGCTGTGACAGATCCACCTGAATCAGTACGTCATTGTTGATCGCCTCTTTGATATCGTTTAAAAAAGAGGGTAAAACATAGTTTCCGATGGTAAAAGAGGCTCCGATGATAAAGGTCAGCTCTTTGTTCATGATATGGATGATCTCTTTTTCCACGGAGCTGACACACTTGTCCAGACGCTGCGCGATCTTGTAGAGCTCCTCTCCCGTTTTGGTCAGTGTGATACCGTTTTTCTTACGCTCGACAATCCTGCTGTCCAGATACTCTTCCAGCCATTTGATCTGTTGCGTCACGGCAGGCTGGGAGATCCCGAGCTTTTTCGATGCTTTTGAGAAACTCCGCTCCTTGACCACTGTCAGGAAGGTTCCCAGCTTTGCAAAATCTTTTAACATAATGCGTCCTTATGGATATATAAAATTGATAACTTTCTGTTATGATAACAAAAAATTATGAAAATGTAAATAACAGAAAACTTTATTATAGAATTTTTATAGTTTTTTAACTATAATAAAAGAAAACAAGAGTTACCAATGGAAAAAATATTTGCAGAATTAAACGAATCGCAAAGTGAAGCGGTTCGACAGATCGACGGTCCCATACTCATACTCGCCGGTGCAGGAAGCGGTAAGACCAAAACCATCACTTCCCGTGTCGCATATCTGATCCAAAACGGTATCCCACCCTCTTCCATCCTGACACTCACCTTTACTAACAAAGCCGCCGCAGAGATGCGACAACGTGCTATGGCACTGCTCGATCAGCAAGTCACCTACCCGCCTCTGCTCTGCACGTTCCACAAATTCGGTCTGCTCTTTCTCAAACACCATATGCAGGAGCTGAACCGCTCCAACAACTTTGTCATCATCGATACCGACGACAAAAAACGGATACTCAAGAGTTTTGATATCGATCTTCCGGTACCGATGGTCGCTGCGGAGATCTCCCGCTTCAAAAACAACCTGATCAGCCCCGAGGAGGCGATCTCGGCGGCGCAGATGCTGAACTACAAAAAGATCGCACAGATCTTTCAAAAATACGAAGCCTATCTCGAGCAGAACAACCTTGTCGATTTTGACGATCTCCTCGCCCTCCCCTACCAGATACTCGACCAAAATCCGCAGCTATGCGAAGAGATCAGCCGAAAGTACCAGTATATCCTCGTCGATGAGTACCAGGATACCAACGACTTGCAGTTCAAACTGCTCGAAAAACTCTCCTCCACACACAACAACCTCTGTGTCGTCGGCGATGATGACCAGAGTATCTACGGCTGGCGCGGCGCCAATATCAAAAATATTCTGGAGTTCGACAAAAGATTTGCCGATACCAAAGTGATCAAACTGACCAAAAACTACCGCTCCACCGAAGCGATACTCAAAGCGGCGAACGAACTGATCGAACACAACCGCAACCGGCTGGGGAAAAAACTCGAAAGCACCCGAGATTCCGGCAAAGAGATCGAGTTTATCCATTTTGACGATGAAAACAGCGAAGCCAGAGAGATCGCAGCCAGGGTCAAAACGCTGATCAACAGGGGTATCGATCCCAAAGAGATCGCTATCCTCTACCGCATCAACGCCTTGTCACGCTCTATCGAAGAGGGACTCAACCGTGCAGGTGTTCCCTACAAGATGGTCGGCGGTCTGAAGTTCTACGAGCGTGCGGAAGTGAAGGATATCATCGCCTATCTGCGCGTCATCACCAATCCGCATGACGACTTCTCCCTCAAACGTATCATCAACAAACCCAAGCGGGGTATCGGCAAAGCGACGATTGACAAACTGCTCGACATGGCGTATCAAAACAGTTGCTCGGTCTACAATATCTTTACAGACCATCGTGAAAAGCTTGCGGAGAGTGTCACGAAGAAAGCGTTTACCACCATCACCGAGTTTTTCGGCAAGATCACAGATATCCGGGAAAAACTCGAATCGAGCAGCTACGACCTGATCGACAACCTCGAAGAGGCTTTCGGGATCAGACACTACTACGAACAGATGCCCGACGGTATGGACAGGGTGCTCAATATCGACGAATTTTACGGGCTCTACCGCGACTTCGTCATCCAAAACCAGGATGCGACGCTCGAAGCCTTTCTCAACGACATCACCCTCCAGAGTGACCAGGATCAGATCGATGAACGCAGCATCTCTATCATGAGCATCCATGCCAGCAAAGGACTGGAGTTCAACTATCTCTTCGTGATCGGACTGGAAGAGGGATTTTTCCCGCTTGTGGGGGACGGATGCGATATCGAAGAGGAGCGCCGTCTGGGGTATGTCGCGATCACCAGAGCCAAAAAGGAGCTCACCCTCAGCTCCTCCGCCACACGCTACTACAAAGGCAAACGTGCCCAACTGAGCAAAAGCCGTTTTCTTGCAGAGTGCGGCGTCAGCAAAGGATCGCTCAAGATCGAACGCACCACCTCCTTTAAAAAGGGTACACTTGTCAAACACAAGATCTTCGGTGTCGGACGTGTACTCGAAGTGAGTAAAGTGAAGCGCGAATACAAACTGAAAATCAACTTCGGCGGTACCCAGCGCGATATCCTGGCTTCGTTTGTCGAAAGGATCTGATGCCAAAAGCAAATCCCGACAGACTCTTTGTCGCACACAAACCCGCAGGCATCGGCTCCAACCGATTTCTCGGTCAAATCAAACGCAAGTACGGTGTGAAAAAAGCCGGTTTTTCCGGAACACTCGACCCGTTTGCCTCCGGCGTGCTGATTATGGCATTTGGCAAATACACCAAACTCTTCCGCTTCCTGAAAAAAGCGCCTAAAAGCTACCGTGCGACACTCTGGCTCGGTGCATACAGCGAAACACTCGATATCGAAAAAATTTCTGAGGTTGCGACACTGCCGCCCTTTCATGAAACGGCGATCGAAGATGCCCTCATGCAACTCGGAGGCGAGATCACCTACCTGCCGCCCAAATACTCCGCCAAAAAGATCGACGGCAAACGCGCCTATGCCTTGATGCGAAACAACGAAGCGGTGACGATGAGAGAGGTCACCTCTTTTGTGCATGAGATCCGCCTGCTGCACTACCGACACCCTTTTGTCACCTTTGAAGTCACCGTCAGCGAAGGGACTTATGTGCGCAGTCTCGGGGAGATGATCGCCCGTAAACTCGGCTGCGACGGTGCACTGAGTATGCTGGAGCGTCTTCATGAAGGCGCGTTTTATTATGAAGAGGAAAAGGCGCTCGACCCCCTTGCCTATCTCGATATGGAGGAGAACTTCTATCTCGCAGATCATGAAGATCTGAAACTGGGCAGAAAACTCCGTGTTACGGATTTTCAAAAGCAAAACGAAGCGATCTATCTGGTACAATACGATACACATTTTGCGATCATCGAGATCAGGGACGGTCTCGTCAAATATCTGTTGAACGGAGTTAACTATGCTGATATTGTCAAGAAAGAGAGATGAAGAGATTGTGATCGGGGATGATATCGTCATCCGGATCACGGAGATATCCAAAGGAAACGTTAAGATAGGGATCGAAGCCCCGAAAGAGACGATCGTGCTCAGAGGCGAACTCCGCGAGAAGATCAGAGAAGCCAATCTCGACGCCGCCGGAAGCGGGGATCTCTCCACCCTGTCGAGCTTGAGTGAAAAACTGCGCAGATGACAACCAAAGCCCACGCCAAAGTCAATATCTTTTTGAAGATCACCGGAACACGCGGCAGCTATCACCTGCTCGCTTCCCGTTTCATGAGAGTGGAAAATCTCTATGATACGCTCTCTTTTGTAAAGAAGGAGAAAACGGATCAAAGATTTGTACTGGAGGGGAGATTTGGCTGTCCTGTGGAGAAAAATACGATCTATAAAGCCTACCGGCTGCTGCTGGAACTGCCGCAGGGAAAACGTGTAAAACAGTTCTTTCATGAACACGCTGTACGTGTCGAAAAATCGATTCCGGAGTTTGCCGGTCTTGGCGGCGGGAGTTCCGATGCGGCGGCGTTTTTGAGACTTACAAACGATGTATGTGACCTTGGACTGAGCAGAGAAGCACTGGGCACCATCGGGGCGAAGATCGGGGCGGATGTCCCCTTTTTCACCTCCGGCTATGCCTCTGCCAACGTCAGCGGTATCGGAGAGAGCGTGAAACCCTTCGAGGAGGCGCCGCTGCAACTACAGACAGTGACCCCGCCTGTCGCGTGTGACACGGCAAAAGTCTATCAGCGATTCAGGGAAGCGTATATCCAAAACTTGACAAAAAATGAAAATTTGGCTAAAAAGCTGCTTCCGATGCAAAGTGCCGATATACTTCAACACTACGACGCCAAAACCGTCAACGACCTCTTCCCTCCGGCACTTGACCTCTGCCCGAAGCTCAGCCAATACGCCGCAGAGGGATGGTTTTTTAGCGGAAGCG
>QNZT01000104.1 GCA_003978455.1 Sulfurospirillum sp. | reverse complement strand
TGCTCCAGCAGAAAATTGCGCGCATCACGCAGATCGAATCCGCTTGTCATAAACATCTCACGATCATGTTCGAGCAGGAACTTCGCCGCTTTGAGTTTCGTGGCGATACCCCCTGTCGCAAACTTGTGGTTGGGATTGTCCGGGATTTGCAGCGCTTCGTCACTGATCCGCGACACTTTGGCATAACACTTCGCTTCGCTGTTGTGATGCGGATCGCTGTCGTAGTAGCCGTCTATATCGGAGAGGATCACCAGCATATCGGCGTCGAAATAGTACGCCACGCGCGCGGAGAGCTGATCGTTGTCACCGAATACCAGCT
The DNA here is from genome assembly GCA_003978455.1 of Sulfurospirillum sp. Lineage (GTDB taxonomy): Bacteria > Campylobacterota > Campylobacteria > Campylobacterales > QNZT01 > QNZT01. The sequence continues at coordinate 7,640 of QNZT01000104.1, read as the reverse complement.
CTTCGGTAGCCGTGACATCGTTTTCGTTGATGATCGGAATCACACCGTTTTCCAGCAGCGTATTGACTGCGCATTTGGCATGGTGTGTCCGTCTGCGGGAGTCGAAATCATCCGCCGTCAACAGCACCTGTGCCGTCAGAATACCGGACTTTTCAAACTTCTTCTGATAGACACTCATCAGGTAGGGTTGTCCGACCGCGGCGATCGCCTGCCGGTTGGCAAGTATCGATTTATCGATTTTGAGTTTGGAGTAGCCCGCCGCCACCGCACCGGAAGAGACAAAGATCACCTCATACACTTCATGAAGCTCCGCCAGAAACTCGGTCAGATTGGCAATGCGCTCCCTTGCCAGACGGTTCTGGTCACTGAGTACATGAGAGCCTGTTTTGACGACGATACGCTTCATTGTGCCTCTTTCGCTCTCTGTACGACATCATTGAGTGCAAAGCGCAGGGCGTCGATATTGATACCCGAAATCGAAGAGATCGGTGCCACGAAAAAGGGTTTCTCCTCCGCAAGCTGACCCGAAAAGTCAAACGACTGTACAAATGCGGGAAAGCGTTCGTCAAAATGGTACTTGTTCTCACCTCTCTCAGGTTTCAGATCCAGATGTTTCAGAAACGCTTCCGTTTTGCTCACAACCTCTTCCTCACCTAAAGCATCGGCACGCGTCAGCGCGATCGCAAAGTGCCTGCCGCCCAACTCCTGCGAAAAGTTCGCCAGCTCTTTTTTCAGGACATCGTACTGCTCCTCCAGTGGACGGTAGTTGGCGATATCGATCATGAAAAGCAGAAACTTCGTCCGCTCGATATGACGAAGAAAGTCCAGTCCCAGCCCGCGCCCGTCACTCGCACCTTCGATAATCCCGGGGATATCCGCCATCACAAATGCCTGATACGTATCGATTTTGACCACACCCAGTTTCGGTGTCAGCGTCGTAAACTCATAGTTCGCCACTTCGGGTGTGGCGTTGGAGATGGTGGAGATGAGCGTCGATTTTCCGACATTGGGGAAGCCGACCAGACCGACATCGGCGATCAGTTTCAACTCCAGACGCACACGCCTGCTCTCTCCGGGAAGCCCCGGCTGCGCATAGGTGGGTCGCTGATTGGTGGAACTTCGGAAGTGCCAGTTGCCAAGCCCCCCTTTGCCCCCTTCGAGAAACTTTACCTTTTCGCCGTCTTCCACCAGATCCAGCAGTACTTCACCGCTTTCGGCATCGAGTACCTGTGTACCGGGAGGTACGACAACTGTCAAAGACTCTCCCTTCTTGCCGTACTTTTTACGCCCTTCACCCGGTCGTCCGTTTTTGGCTTTGAGATGGTTTTTCCCGCGAAACGAAGAGAGGGTATGGGAGTTTTTGTCCACTTCAAACCAGACATCACCCCCGCGCCCGCCGTCACCGCCGTCGGGACCGCCTTTGAGGACAAACTTCTCCTGACGGAAAGAGACAGCACCCGCCCCGCCTTTTCCTGAACTGAGTGTCAGTTCGACATTATCAATAAACATAAAAACCTTTTCATTATGTAAACTATGTAAATTTTATTTGCAGTTACACGCTTATTTTTCGCGATTATAGCAGAAAAAAATGAGAATTGTAAGTAGAGCCCCATCAGGCGCCCCCGCCGGGAGGAGTATGTGTCTCGGCAGGGACATAAAATGTAATTGTACCATATATCTGTGTAAAGAGTGTGTAATCAGAGTTTCTGAAGCGTCCTGCGGTGGATCCGGATCGGTTCGGTGATCCCTGTGTTGTTATTGTCGAGTACGCTGACGACCACATCGACGATCGCTGTCATATTGGAGTCGTCTGTGGAGAGGTTGTTGTCCAGTACCCTGTTGCAGTTGGTCAGACCACTGCCCATATACATCAGTGTCACATTCATCTCATGGGTAGGATGCGCACTTCCGGGATAGAGGATATTGACCTTTTCGATACAACTCTGATGGTTGTCATGCCCAGATGTCGCCAGCAGGGCATACTCTGTCGCACTTCTCGCCAGCAGATATGCTTGCTCTTTGAGGTAGAGATCTACCGTCGACTTCCCTGTCACGGAAGAGAGCGATATCATCATCGTCATCAGCAGAGACACTGTCATCATGATGACAATCGCTGTCATCAAACTAAATCCTTTACGCATCAAAACACCGCCTTCTCTTTGCAAAATCCAAACCCTGTGCTACTCTGGTTCCCATCCTGGATACAGAGCTTGACACGCACCGTATTTCCCGACTGCAAAAAGTTGAAACTACTGACATGCTGTGCGATCAGCGCCTTTCTGCCGTCTGTATATTTTTCATTGTACCAGGGTTGGTAGTTGTAGTAGAGCGTCAGATTAAAATCATTTGCTTTATTTCCTTCCGGCACCAGCGCATACGCCGTCCATGCCAGACGATACTGCTCTTTGAGGTGTGTCACCCCCATCGCCGTAATATTTTCGTCAAAAACCAAAACATGGTTGTTTGCGGGATCTCTGTGCACCGGTAGTGTCGCATTGTGATCTGTACTCGTCCAGTCCCATCCAAAACTCTTGAAAGTATAGCTACTCAGTTTTTTGAAAATCAATACAGGATTGTTCTGATTGGTTACATCGGTATCATTCAGATCGATCGCACCATAAGAGAGGTCGCTGATCGTCTGCACTGCAAAATCGAGATTCGATCCGCTGGTATAGACCTGTGTCGCATCGGTAGCAGGGTTTTCCAGATCGATAAAGCCGCTCCATCCGGGGATCATCACCGTACCGTTGCTCTCTCCGCGAAACGATTCGTAGTCATACCCGATCCACTCAAGCACATCATATGTTTCATCCAGGTCAGTCGAGTTGAGCCAGTCGATAGTGTTCGTCCCCTTCTTGCGGACGATGGTCGAAGCTTTGACCCGGTATTGCAGCCGTGAAGTGATCATCTCCAGTGCCAGTTCCGTCTGCTGCTCCAGTTTGTTGATATGTTTGGAGCGGATATATCCCTCGTACATATGCGCGATGATATTGGTACCGATCATCGCGACGATACCCATGATGACGATGACCATCACGATCTCAAACAGGGTAAATCCGCTTCGCTTCATGATACGTCTGCCCATCAGTTGATCTCCTTTTCCAGTAGATCGACTTCACCAAGATTAGATGAAAAAGTTCGAAAAATAAAGCTCTGGTAGTTGTTGCTGCTGACATCGAGTTCGATCATCTTGATATTGGTACTGTTTACATCGGTAATACTCCATCTGTTGGAAGCATCAAAGACAAAATTGACCACAGTGTCATTGTAGTCACTTCCCGCTGCCGGCGCATCTGAGATGTAGTAGACATGGGTTGTCAGATTCAAGTCGTGATCGAGATAGTCAAATGTATCTGTAGCCGTACTGACTCCCTCGGTGGAGAGCTGTACCGATTTGCCGTGAAAATCATTGAGATCAGTGATATTTACATCGACTACAGTGGAGGGGAAAGTTGGAGTTGCCATCATCTTACGGCGCAAATCCCCGAAAATATGTCCGATACGGCGTTCATCGTAGTAGGTGTTGTTGCGGTCAAGCGCAGGATCACCCGCAGAGACATCCAGTACACGCAGTCTGCCATCGGTATTGTTCCCGTCCCGGTCATTGTCATCCCACTGGTAGCTGAGTACATTTCCCATCTTGGTACGCGCTGCGAGAATCGCCTCCTGCATCATCGAGAAGGTATCGCTTTTTGCACCCTGCTGGAGCATCATCGGTACCGACATCACAGAGATCGCGATAACGACAATCGCCAGAACAAGTTCGATAAGAGAGACACCCCTTCGCATATACGCCGATCCTTTGTAAGAGAATTTATTATTACTCTATATCGGCAAATAATTTAAAACTTTAAATATCCGATGCGCTTTGGATGCAGTTTGTCAGAGATATCGATCACCTTCAGACCTTCGTTTCCGTCCGCGACATAAGCGACCGTTTCCGCACGGTTGAGCGTGACACCCCGCGCCGTGCCGTTGGTGTCGAAGGAGGAGAGACGTCGCACCCCGCCCGTCGTCTCCACCGAGACTATCTCCAGCCCCTCTCTGTCTCTGGCAAGATAGAGCCTTCGATCATCGACACCAAATCCAAAATCCCAGATCACCCCGGCATCGTGCGCATCGTAATAGATAGCGTACTCCGGGTTTCTCGGATCTGTAAGGTCGATTTTTTTAAGCGCACTGGTCAGCGTCGCGATATAGAGATCTTTTTGCAGAGCATCACTTCCCAGGGCGATAGCACTCCCCTCCAGTGCCACACCGCCCAGCAACCGGGGACGAGAAGGTGTAGAGATATCGACCGACTCAAATCCATACGCACTGTTTGCCAGATAGAGTTCACCGCCCCTATTGAACTGCAGATCCATCACCGTACCGTTGCTCTCATACCTCCCCAGATAAGCGGGAAATCTCTGCCGGGAGATATCAAAAAGCTGCACTCCCGCACCGGTACCGATCGCCACCGTCTGCGTGTCGGCAGAGAGCGCCACCGATGTGGCATTGTCATCACCGGTGCGGATATAGGCGATACGCTGCAACACTTCCGGATGAGAGATATCCAGCAGTTCCACACCCTCCGTACCGTTTGCCAGAAAGAGCGTATTTCCCGATATCGCAAGCGCGTAGGTGTGATCCTCCGCCCTATAGTTTTTGAGCAACTTCGGAGCGGAAGGAGTGGTAACATCGAAAACATCCAGTCCCAGATTGCCGACATTGACATAGAGTGTACGTTCATCGGGACTCAGGATCAGATCCTGTCTTGTCTGACGCAAGTCGATTTGCGTCTGCGTCTCATTGTTCTCATCGACAGCCACCAGCCCTTTGCAGCCAGAGATACCCAGCAACAGTACCAATACAATCATCCACGCTCTACCCTGCATCTCTCACCTCATAGTTTTGGTCTATTGTACCCTCTTTATCTTCAAAATATAAAAAAGTACCGGGATGATAATCAGCGTCAGCAGGGTCGAGCTGATCATCCCGCCGATCATCGGCACGGCGATGCGCTGCATCACTTCACTGCCGACACCGCTGATGTAGAGAATCGGCACCAGACCGCCCAGAATCGCGAAAACAGTCATCAGTTTGGGGCGCAGGCGCATCGCCGCTCCGCCGATCACCGCTTCCCTGACCAGCGCGAGATCCGCTTTTCGTCCTGCCGCCAAACGTTCATGAAGCGCTTCATCCAGATAGACCACCATCACGATCGCCGTCTCCGCGGCAATCCCCAGCAGCGCCAGAAAACCGACAATCACGGCGATGGAGAGGTTGAAGTTGAGAAAATCGACCAGCCACAGACCGCCGATCATCGCAAACGGCAGGGTAAAAAAGACGATCAGCGCATACGCGATATCTCTCAGCGCAAAATAGATCAGCAGAAATATAATCACCAGCACCGCCGGGATGATATAGACCAGCCTCTCCATCGCCGATTCGAGATACTGGCTCTGCCCCGCCCACTCATAGTAGAGACCCGTCGGCAGCGCTATCTTTTTCAAAAGCTGCTCCGCTTCATCTTTATAGGCTTTGGGGGAGATACCCGCTTTGGGCGTGATATAGATAAAGTTCACCCCAAGCCCCTTCTCCGACTTGATCACCGAAGCCCCCTGCGCAAAATGAACGTGTGCAAACCTCTCCAGAGGCTGAAAACCGCTTTTGGTTTTGACCAGCAGGGTTTTGAGCTTTTCGATATCATCACGGTAAGATGCGTCGTAACGCACGGAGATCGGATAGCGCTCCAGCTTTTCAAACTTCGTACCCACCTGCGCCCCGCCGACGCCATACCCGACCATATCGAGTATCGTCTGTTTGGTCACACCGTAGCGGCTCAGCGCCTCCTGATCGATATCGATGTCGATATAGTAGCCGTTGTTGGTGGCATCGTGCGAGACAGAGAGGGTACTGTTCAGATCCCTGAGCTTCTCTTCGATCTCTCCGGCGACCCGCTCCAGCACTTCATGATCGGAACCGAAGAGTTTGATCCCCAGCGGCGTACGGATACCCGTCAGCAGCATATCGATCCTACCGCGGATCGGGTAGGTCCAGGAGTTGATCAGCCCCGGCACCTGTAGTGTCCGCTCCATCTCCTTCATGAGACCCGCATAAGTCACCCCCGGACGCCACTGATCTTGCGGCTTGAAGGTGACAATCGTCTCGATCATCGCCAGCGGTGCGGGATCGGTCGCGGTATCCGCCCTCCCCGCCTTGCCGAACACCGTCTCCACTTCCGGAAAACTCTTGATGATCGCATCGGTCTTCTGCGTCAGCTCCTTGCTCAGATCGATCCCGATCCCATACGGCGTCACCGGCATATACATAAAAGTCTGCTCATTCATCATCGGCATAAACTCCCACTTCTGCTTCTGATAGAGCGGATAGATCAGTACCATCACAACAGCCGCGGCAACCAGCACCCCGTAGCGCAGCTTCAGCGAAAGCTTCAGCACCGGCACATAGAGGATCTGAAAAAACCTGTTGAGCCAGTTGCGCTCTTCGGGGATAATATGCCCTTTGATAAAAAAGAGCATCAATATCGGCACCAGCGTGATCGAAAGCACCGCACCCGTCACCATCGCAAAGGTTTTGGTATAGGCAAGCGGCGAGAAGAGCCGCCCCTCCTGCCCGCTGAGCGCGAAGATAGGCAGAAACGAGATGACCACCAGCATCAGCGCGAAAAAGATCGGTTTGCCCACCTGTTTCGCCGAAGCGATGATGATCTCATGACGCTCCTGCGGCGTGATACTCCCCTTTTTGGAGATCACTTTATGGATATGTTTGTGGGCATTTTCCACCATCACGATCGCCGCATCGACCATCGCCCCGATCGCGATCGCGATACCGCCCAGAGACATGATATTTGACCCCAGTCCAAAGAGTTTCATGAGCAGAAATGTCATAGCCACGGTGATCGGCAAAATGATGATAATAATCAGCGCACTGCGTATGTGCAGCAGAAAGAGTGCGACAATCAGCATGACGATGATACTCTCTTCGACCAGCGTATGTTTGAGGGTATCGATCGCTTTGTCGATCAGAGAGCTGCGGTCATAAGTCTCGACCACTTCCACACCCGGCACTTTGAGGCTTTTGAGCTTCGCTTTGACCGCCTGGATCACTTTGTAGGGATTTTCGCCGAAACGCACCACGACAATCCCGCCGACCACTTCCCCCTCGCCGTTGAGATCCACCATCCCGCGTCTGGATGCCGGTACCATATTGACCGTGGCGATATCACGCACTTTGACGGGATGTCCCGCGACCGTTTTGAGGGTGATATCTTCCATCTCGACGATATTTTTCAGATACCCATGTGCCTGGACGATCTTCTCAAAACCGCTCTCCAGCACTACACGACCGCCCTGATCGTTGTTGTTGCGGCGCACCTTCGCCACCACATCCTCTACCCCGATCCCGTACTGGCGCATCTTCGCCTCATCGAGCGTGATCTCATAGTCCCGCACAAAACCGCCGACCGACGCGATCTCACTCACCCCGTCCACACCCAGCAGTGCGTATTTGTAGTAGTAATCCTGCAAAGAGCGCAACTCATCGAGCGACAACCTGTCGGACTTGAGTGCATACTCGTACGCCCAGCCCACCCCTGTGGCATCCGGTCCCATCGTGACTCTCGCACCCTTTGGAAA
>QNZT01000017.1 GCA_003978455.1 Sulfurospirillum sp. | reverse complement strand
TAAGCTAAGCGGTCGCAAAGCGGCATATCATGAAACGATCGACACTGTCACAGATCGGGATCTGCACTCTCCCCGTCCGGTGGCAAATGTCATTCCCGGATCGTACAACGGTCGCTCTTTTACCCCTGCCGATAGATATGCACCCGGCATGGTCAATGTCCTCAGTCACTGCAACGGGATGATCGTCATAGACGCCGCAACCGATAAGATCAAAAAAGGGGAAAAAGTAAAGTTTCTGCCGATGAGATGGGATTTTCTGAGAGAGAATTTTGAAGCGTTTACTTCATGAAGAGAAGCGGAAACGTTTGTCCCGCTCCTTTGTTTATGCATGACAGAAGGTCGGAAGTATTACTTCCAAACCTATGAAAGCTATTTCAGTGTAGAAATATACTCTGCTACCGCTTTGATATCTGCATCGCTCAAAGATGCAACCTGACCTTTCATGACACCTTTCATAGGTCCGCCGTATGATCCGTCTTTGTATCCTTTGAGTGCTGCTTCTATTTTTGCTGCATCCCATCCTGCGATAACCTGACTTGCACCAAGCGCTTTTTTCTCCGCTTTGCCGCCATGGCAAGCTGCACATTTTTTAAATACCGCCGCACCATCTGCACCTGCAACTGCCTCTTTTGCCGCACTTACTGCGCCTGTAGCTGCTGCCGCTGCTTCGGAAGCTGCTTCTTTGGTTTTGTCCACAGCTGCACCGGCTGCCTCTTTGGTCGCTTCTACCGCATTGCTTGCCGCTTCTTTGGTAGCTTCAACTGCTTTGGATGCAGTCTCTGCAACAGCATCTTTTGCCGCACTTGCGACATCTTTACCCTCTTTTACCGCTTCAGCTGCACCGGCTGCCGCACTTTTGGCTGCCTCTTTGGTCGCTTCTACCGCATGGGAAGCAGCTGCTTTTGCATGATCTGCAACACTTGCTGTCGCCTCTTTGGCTTTATCTGCCATGTTGCTTGCTGCCTCTTTTGCCGAATCACCGCAACCAGCCAGAACAGCTGCCAGTACCAATGAATATATGAAAGTTTTTTTCATGAATATCTCTCCTGTTTATTTTTACAAGACTATTCTACTCTTTTATGATAAAAGTAAGGTTACTTTTTTTATTAGCTAGAGAGGCTTAGGGTTGACAAATATTTTTCCTGTCAGCAGCTTATCCCACATCTGCGGATCATGCCACTCTGCTTTAACCTGATCGCTAAAGACAATCTCGTTGAGATCGATCTCTCCCATCAGTTTGCTGTAGGCATCTTCGCGAAATCCCTGGGCATACCCGGTATCGGTTTCATGAACGATCACACTGTGCAGTTTCACCTCTTTTTCACCGTTTTGCATCTGTGTCTGTGACAAAAGACGGTCGATCATCAGAAACAGCACGCGTGAAAACTGCTCTGCCGAGGGAGAAACGGGCAGGCTCACCCAGCGCTTGCTGAACTTTTTGATCGCGGCGATATACTCCGGATCGTCTCTGTTCCAGAGAGCTGTCGCATGGTCAAAGGAGTCGATCAGCTCTTTGATCGTCGTTTTGGTCAAGCCAAAGTCATACACCATCTGCCCCTGATCCAGATAGTTCGACTCAAAAAGCACCTCTATCTTGTAGGAGTGTCCGTGTATGCTGTATTTGCACCGTTCACTGGTACAGCCGCGGACAACGTGGGCGTTTTCAAACTTAAAGAGTTTTCGGATGATCATCGTTTATCCTGATAACGCAGCGAAGTCGTACTTGATCTTGATAATGTTTGCATTGCAAAACTCACCCTCCCGTTTCGTAAAAGGCACGGCTGGAGGTTTCACTCTCTTCATCGCTCCAGCGGTTCTCTTTGGGTTTGTCGCGCAAAACTGTTTTGAGCACTTCCACGGCTGCCGGTACGTCGCCTGCCTGCACCGCATCTTTGATGCTCATCGCTTCATCGAAATAGAGACACGGTATCAGATACCCCTCCGCTGTCAAACGGATACGGTTGCAGGTTTCGCAAAAGTCATGCTTGTGGGGATCGATCAGACCAAATTTGTAACCATCCTCCAGCAGATAGGAAAATGACGGGCTGCTGCCTTCACGTCCGAGTTTTTTGATGACATACTTCTCTTTGACTCTTTCCAGGATCTCTTTGCCGAGCAAGCCTTTGATGGCATCGTTCGCCATCGCGTTTTCCATATATTCGATAAAACGCACTTCGATACCCCGCGCTTTGCAAAAGTCGAGTATATCGACGATTTCCCCGTCATTGATACCTTTGAGCGGTACCATGTTGATCTTGACTTTCAAGCCGACATGAAGCGCCTCTTCTATTCCCGCCAGGACATCTTTGAGGATATCTTTCTGCGCGATCTGCTGCGCCACTTCCGGTTTGAGAGAGTCCAGAGAGATATTGAGACGTTTGAGTCCCGCATCTTTGAGCTTTTTTGCTGTCTGCTTCAGAAGGTATCCGTTGGTCGTAAGCGCCAGATCGACATCTGGGTTATGGTTGTAGATCATCGCTACAAACTGATCCAGTCCTTCACGAAGCAGCGGCTCACCTCCGGTGATACGTACCTTGTCGATCCCCTCGTCCATCGCCGCGCGTATAAACAAAAAGAGCTCTTCGAGTGAGAGCAGGTTTTCCCGAGGTACCCATGAAAAAGGTTTATCCGGCATACAGTACTGGCAGCGGAAGTTACACCGCTCCGTCACCGATACACGTAAATAGTTCACTACCCTGTTGTGCCCGTCTGTTAACATTTCCCGTTCCCCTAAAACTAAATTTCATTGTGTCGATATTATAGCAAACCAACCCAATATTAAAGGAGCAACGTATGAGTGCACCCGTACCCAACAACCGCGAACGCATCATGAACGAAGATGATTTTATCGTCTCCAAAACAGATACAAAAGGTAAAATCACCTACTGCAACGAAATCTTTATGGATATGGCACAACTCCCCGAAGCCGAACTTCTGGGCAAGCCGCACAGCATCGTCAGGCATCCGGATATGCCCAAAATTGTCTTCAAACTTCTGTGGGACTATGTGCAAAACGGAGATGAAATCTTCGCCTATGTAAAAAATCTTTCAGCTGACGGCAGCTACTACTGGGTTTTTGCCAATGTCACCCCATCATACGACAACAACAATAACATCATCGGATACTACTCCGTACGCATTAAACCGAACCCAAGAGCACTCGAAGTGATCAAACCGCTTTATGAGAAGCTCAAATCTCTCGAAGCCAGCGGCGGTATGTCCGCTTCTGAAGCATATCTCAAAAAACTATTAGAAGAAAAAGGAGTAACCTATGACGAATTTATTGTCGCGATCCAGGAAGCATAACCATACAGCAGGTGACTCTGCAACACTGATTCAAAAGATAGACCATGCTGTGTCAGAAGCCACAAACGGCAACATCGAAATACGTATCACCGGTATCGATCCAAAAGACCCCCTTGCCAAAACCGCATGGAATATCAACAATATGCTCGACCAGGTGGAAGCGACACTCCGCGGAACTGCCAACGCCCTCATAAAAGCGGGAGAAGGCGAAACATACAGAAAAGTGTTTTGTCAAGGACTCAAGGGTACTTTCAAACAAAACTGCCTGCTCTCTGCCAAGGCAGTGGATGACGTAATCGAAGCCAACAAAAGCAGACTCAAAAGCGAACTGGCGCTCGAGATCGACCAAATCAGCGGCGGTATCCGCGCCGGGATGAGTGTGATCCAGTCGGACTTGATGGATACGATAGAGATGGTCGATGAGATCACTTCTCTCTCATCCAAAACAGCAGCACAGTCCAACTCCAGTATGGAAGTCACCGCAGAGCTTGCCGACAAACTGAACCATCTGGTAGAACTCATCTCGGGTGTGACGGATGCCGCCAGTTCACTCAATGAAAGAACCGGTGAAATCACCTCTGTCGTAAACCTGATCAAAGACATCGCAGATCAAACCAACCTGCTGGCACTCAATGCAGCCATCGAAGCGGCAAGAGCGGGAGAACACGGACGCGGTTTTGCCGTCGTTGCCGATGAAGTGAGAAAACTGGCGGAACGCACCCAAAAAGCGACAGCGGAGATCGCTATCACCGTACAGACACTGCAACAGGAGACGATGGATATCCAGTCAAGCGTCGAACAGGTCAATGAGATCGCGATGACATCGGGCGAAACAGTGGACTCGTTTCAGACCACACTGTCTGAATTTAACCAAAATGCCAACCAAACCGCACACAGTGCTGAGGTAGTCAAGCGCAAAAGTTTTACTACCTCTGTCAAAGCAGACCACATCGTCTATAAAGCCAATATCTACAATACAGTCTTGTACGACGACGGCAATACAAGCCCCCGTGTCACACACAACGATTGCAGATTCGGCAAATGGTACAACACAGAAGGCAAAACGATGTTTGGAAAGTCACAAACATTTAAAGCGATCGATGCTGTCCATGCCAAAGTACACGGAGCCGCCAATAAAAATATCGCCATCACCGACAAACCGCTGACAAAAGATGTCATACCGCAACTGCTTGAAAACTTCAAAGAGATGGAACAGGCGAGTGACACACTCTTCAGCCAGCTGGATCAGATGAATCACGAATCCGACTGACGCAAAAGCCGCATCGGTTCAAAAAGGGTTCGCGCTTTTGGATCGGTGATAAATGATACATTGTAGGGATGGGGCAAAATATGTTTTGCAAACGCTTTTGCCTCTTCCAGCTTTTCCACCTCTTCGGCCATCTTTCCAAACAGGATCAACTCCGTATCAGCCGACGCTTCATGAAGTCCTTTTAAAAACTCCCGTACAAAACCGCGCCACGCCTTGATATGCTTTTTACTCTCCTCTTTGGAGCTGAACACCAGTGCCATATTGAGCAGCAAGACACCGTTTTTTTCAAAGTTCTGGCGCAGTTGGTGGATGGATTGGATATATTTTGCAGTATCGACTTTTGCCAGTGCTTCTTTGGAGAAATCCTCTTTCAGCTCCCCTTCACACAGCAGCAGCATCTTCATAAAGTTGCGCAGACTCGTAGCCCGGTTTACCTCTTTGGAAAGACCCGTTTCACTAAAAAGCTTTTGCACCTTCCCATCGATAAACGCGTATCCGATAGCACTCTCCTCTCTGGGATAGGGATCCTGTCCGAAAAGGATATATTTTGTTTCATGAAGCGGAAGTGTTTTAAAGGCATTGAGAAAGTTGTTTCTGTCGGGGAAATAACCGGTATCGTCTTGCAGATATCTCAGATAGTCCGGATCAAAAGCACCAAACGCCTTTTCCAGCACCTGGTGCCAGGAACGGTCTGCTTGATTTATCATTTGAGATTGGCGATCTTCAGGATCAGTTCCACTTCACCCAGCGGCGTACGTTCGCGCTTGGCGATCTCTTCCGCACTGTAACCGTTTTTATAGAGTTCGATAATCGCTTTTTCATTGATCAGTTTACTGGTAGCGGAGATGGAGCTGAGCTTGTTGCTCTCTTCGATTTTGTCTATGCGTTCATTGAGGCTGTCGCTGATGCGTTTCATCTCCAGTTCCATCTGTTTGATGGCACGGATCGCTTTCAAAAGAGGATCGCTCAGATCGTTTAGCTTCTGATTTAAACGATCTTCCAGCTGCTCCAGTTCCTGCGCAAAATCCGGAAGCTCCTCCAGCCCTTCGGGAATCGAAGCCACTTTCTGCTCCATAGCGTGCACACGGCTATTGAGCTCATCTATCGCACGTTCATAGGCACTCAACTGCTTGGTCACAGTCTGATCACGCATATAAAAGTAGGCGATCAAAAGCCCGAGAATCACCAGAAAACCGACAAATACAAAAATCTCAACCATCTCTTTTCCCTTTTTTCAACTCACGGATCATAGCACGCTCTTTGGCAACGACATAGGCATTCCAGTCTCTCATATCTTTTTCGTGCATCAGGATAATCTCTGCTGTGTAGGGGTCTATACTTTTCAGGAAAAGCGCCATCTCACGCTTTGGGAAAACAGGCATCTCGATCCGCCCGTAGTACTCTCTCCCGGTATCAAAAAGCGAATCTTCTATCCGGATATGATCAAACCCTATCTCCAGTATATCTGTCGTATGTGCAAGTGTCAGCAGTTTGGTCTCTTCGTTTTTGACCAGCGCAGTCAGTGCATCGACTTTTTTATGCAGCTCGACCAGCAGATTGAGCAGCACTTCATCGGTATCTTTTGTCTCACCCCGCGCTTTTGAGATCTTCAGCCACTGCCCGATCGCATCCTCTTCATATTCCGAAAGTGCGGTGTATTCACGACGGAAGTTTTCATTGTTGTTATCATGCAGCACTTCAAAATGAAGTTTCAAAACAGCAGGAACAAAACGGATATCGTTCATGAGACCACCTATATGTTATCCAAAATCACAAATATTAAAAACATTATACCAAGATAACCATTAAGGGTAAAAAATGCTTTATCAATTTTAGAAAAGTCTCTGTTTACGATACGATGCTCAAAATACAAAATCACCGCTGAAAGCCCCACCGCAACGTATGTCAGCCATCCGCTTCCCGACTCTACGGCAAAAAAGATCCAGAAAAGAATAGTTAACCCGTGAAAAATTTTAGAGAGAAAAAGCGTACACTCCACACCGTAACGTGACGGGATAGAGTACAGTTTTACCTTTTTGTCATACGCCATATCCTGTAACGAATAGAGCAGATCAAATCCCGCCACCCAGAACATCACCCCCACAGAAAGCATCACCGACCACATCGTGATCTGCGCTTTGACTGCCACTACCCCCGCGATCGGCGCCAGCCCCAGAGAGAGCCCCAGTACCAGATGCGCCATCGGAGAGATACGTTTCATGAGCGAATACCCGCCCAAAATCAACAAAATAGGAAACGAAAGCCAAAACGCCAAAGTGTTGATCATATACGCCACCACCACAAATATCACTGCATTGAGCAGTGTAAAAAAGAGTATCGTCTCCTTTTTCAGCCGCCCGTCCACACTCGGTCGGTTTGCGGTACGCGGATTGGCTTTGTCTATATCGATATCCGCATAACGGTTAAACCCCATCGCAAAGTTACGCGCACTCACCGCCGCCAAAATACCAAGCCCCAGCAGACGCCAGCCAAACCAACCGTGCGCCGCCACAATCATCGCGATAAATATAAAAGGGAGTGAAAAAATAGAGTGTTTGAACATCACCAGTTCGTTTAAATCATGAACTATTCTACCTATCTTTGACAAAGCTTTCCTTATTGGATAAAAGATTTCGCATTAAAGATTCCATATCGAACCCTCTGAATAATTTACTGCTCGAACAACCTCTGCAACGGAAGGGTCAAAACGGAGTTTTGGGGTACCCACCGTGAAGCCGTTTGAGAGAAGTAAATTATTCAGAGGGTTCCATTATATAAAAAGTCATTAAAATTTAACACAAGAAGTACATTTAGCTGAAAAAAACGGACTATTTATAAAAAAATGTTAAAATAACAGCCGAGAAAAAGGAGATATTATGCATCCACAGGCAGGAGAAAAAGCACCCAAAGCACTACTTGAAGATATTCCGACACTGATCGCAAACTACTATAGTCTCACCCCCGACATCAACGATCCCGCACAGCGGGTCTCATTCGGCACCTCCGGACACCGGGGAAGCGCCAACAAAAAAAGTTTCAACGAAACCCATATCATCGCTATCACACAGGCACTCTGTGATTACCGCAAAGAGTACCACATCACCGGTCCGATATTTATGGGGAAAGATACCCACGCCCTCTCCACTCCGGCACAGCTGACAGCCATCAGAGTCCTTGCAGCAAACGAAGTCCATACCTACATCGCCGCCGACGGTGAGTACACCCCCACACCACTGGTCTCTTTCGCCATACTCGATCACAACGAGAAAAACGATACGCATACCAGCGACGGGATCGTCATCACCCCTTCACACAATCCCCCTTCAGACGGCGGATTTAAATACAACCCGCCCAACGGAGGTCCCGCAGATACCAACGTCACAGAGTGGATCCAAAAACGCGCCAATGAACTGATCGAAAAAGG
>QNZT01000037.1 GCA_003978455.1 Sulfurospirillum sp. | reverse complement strand
CGTGAAGCGACACACTTTCACATCTGGAGTACACAGATGCTCAGATACAGCATCGCAGCAAGACACAACAACACCCACTACGGACTCTTTGAGAGTATCCGCAGGAAAGTGTCGCATATGTTGGCAGTAGCGTAGCTTGTGAGATTTTGTTTCAAAAGCGTCAATTTTAAATAATCAAACTCTCTGAATAATTTGCTGCTCGAACAACATCTGCAACGGAAGGGTCAAAATTTCTCCGAAATTTTGGGGTACCCACCGTGAAGCCGTTTGAGAGAAGTAAATTATTCGGAGGGTTCAATCAGATAATGCTTTTACCTTTTTTTCAGTAAAATGGCTGAAAATGATCAAAAGGAACACTATGTTGGTAGCACCGAGTATCCTCTCTGCCGATTTCGGCAAGCTTGCGGCTGAGGTTGAAGCGATTTGTGAAGGGGGGTGTGATCTCGTTCATGTAGATGTGATGGACGGGCATTTTGTGCCAAATCTGACTATCGGTCCGGTGGTGGTCAAGAGTGTCGCCGAAGCGGCGACCAAACCGCTGGATGTGCATCTGATGGTGGAAAACAACACTTTTTTCGTCGATCTCTTCGCACCTTTGCGTCCGAAGTATATCTCCTTCCATCTGGAAGAGGAGAAGCACCCGCACCGGCTGATCCAGAAGATCCGTGATCTGGGTATCTCTCCTGCTATCGTGCTCAATCCGCATAGCCGTCCGGAAGATCTGGAGTATATCATCAACGATCTCGATATGGTGCTTTTGATGAGTGTCAATCCCGGTTTCGGCGGGCAGAAGTTTATCCCTTCCGTGATCGAAAAAGCGGCGCGTCTGAAGGATCTCATCCTGCGTAAAAATGCTTCCGCGTTGATCGAAGTGGATGGCGGTGTCAATGACAA
The DNA here is from genome assembly GCA_003978455.1 of Sulfurospirillum sp. Classification (GTDB taxonomy): domain Bacteria; phylum Campylobacterota; class Campylobacteria; order Campylobacterales; family QNZT01; genus QNZT01. The sequence continues at coordinate 7,246 of QNZT01000037.1, read as the reverse complement.
AAATATTCATGAACTGAAAAATGCCGGTGTTGATGTGGTTGTGGCGGGCAGTTATGTATACGGCAGCGGTGACTACGCCAAAGCGATAAAAACTCTTCAAATATAAGATGCGTGTAAAAATCTGCGGTATCACCAATCTTCAGGATGCACTCGATGCAGTAGAAGCGGGTGCCGATGCACTCGGTTTTGTCTTTTATGAGAAATCTCCCCGTTTTATCACCCCGGAAAAAGCTGCTGAGATTGCTGCTGCAATGCCGCCGTTTGTGGAGAGGGTGGGGCTCTTTGTCAATGTGCCGGCTTCTGAAGTCAATGCTGTCTGCCGTCAGGCGAAGATGGGGCTGGCGCAGATCCATTTCGATGCACCGGATCGTTTTTACGATGCACTTGAGGTAAAGCATCTCAAAGTAGTACGCGCAAAAAAAGCTGAGGATTTACGTCTTCATGAAGAGGAGTATAGGATCGTCGATGCTTTTGTCGAGGGTTACGGCGGAGAGGGGAAACGTATCGATCCGACCTGGTTTACGGGTGTGGATTGTTCCAAAATCATCCTTGCCGGCGGGCTAAATAGTGAAAATCTTTATGAAATCGTCGATTTACCCTTTTATGCCCTGGATTTAAGCAGCGGTGTAGAGAAGAAAAAAGGAAAAAAAGATAAAATGAAGATGCAAAATTTTATTAAAGCTGTGAAAAATGGAAAAATTTGACAATCTTGTGAACAAACTTCAACTGGGCGCTGTGCCTAAAGATGAATTTTACGGTTGTATGAACCGTCTGAAAAAGAACTTTGATCTTGATCTCGACATCGATACACTCAACTTTTACGGTCTTCCAGTATGTGAAGATGGCGAAAAAGTCTTTCTTCGTACACAACAGAATTCATACAAAGATGAAACCTATTGTATTGTCGATATAGAAACCAACGGTAACAGTCCTGTCAAAAACCAGATTATAGAACTGGGTGCGATCAAATACAAAAACGGTGAAATTGTTGATAGATTTGAAACGTATGTCTATGCTGACTATATTCCGCAGGCGATTGTACGTTTAACCAATATCGAACAGAGTGATCTTGCCAATGCGCCCTCATTGAAAAAAGTGCTTCATGATTTTAAGCTTTTTTTAGCAGATAATGTGTTTGTCGCGCATAATGTCAAATTTGATTATAACTTTATATCTACTTCACTCAAGACGGTGGGGTTGGAAGAGTTGCTAAATCGAAAACTTTGCACAGTGGACCTGGCAAGGAAAACGATCGATACAGAGAAGCATGGATTGGCACATTTGCGGGATTTTCTCGAGATCGATACCGGTGAACACCACAGAGCTTATGCCGATGCGTTGAGTGCCGCCAAAGTGCTTGATGCCTGTTTCAGGAATATCCCCGAACATGTTAAAACAACTGAGGACTTGATCGCTTTTTCAAAACATGCGCCGAGAGCAGGTACAAGAAAGAAGAAGAAAGCTAAAACAAAAACGGAAGAGAAAAAAATAAGTTAAATAGAGGGGAGATAAGGAGCGAAGAGATCTGTTCTCTCTGCTCCCCTTTTTTGCTTAGTGGTGACTTTTGCGCACAACAATCAACATTTTGATGTTGATCATAATAAATCTGATAAATTGCCAGATCACACAAGTTCTGAAAAATTTTACGACACCTGTCGGTACCATCGTCTCAAACTCAGGTGAGTAGGGATTGATATGGTGTACATGTTCTGTATGTTTGCTTTCTGCCATTTTGATAACTCCTTTATTTTTTTATCTATTTTTTGATTTACACTGATACAGGGAAAAATCCCTGTATCTTGTCGATTTTATTCAGGGATCAGTGCCCAACCTGGTTTAAGCTGTGCTTTCCACAGGAACATATGGTGGAGGATATGCTTGATCCAGTGTCCTGCCAGACCGATTTCACCGAATGTATACTCGAGATCACGTCCAAGACCCGGGAATTTTTCAAAATCCGGAACGACAGGATAGACGGTCAGTGCAGCTGCAGTACCGTTAAAGAGACCTTTACCTGTAGAAGCAACACATGCAGCACCCATCTCTGCCATAGAAGCGTGGTGTGTAGGCTCTGAAGCACCGTTAATCATATCGACGATAGTCTGCGCAACTGTTTTACCGATGATACCTGAAGGCATACCTGTTCTCGGAGGTGTCGGATTGATCGGTGTTCCGTTTGGTGACTTCATAGGTTTGGAAATCAGATGCGGTGGTGCAAATGCGATACCTGTTGCAAAGATGTTTTTGTATGCAGGAGTCTGATATGTTCTTGGCCAGTCAGCTGCTTTCCACTCTTCGTAAGGTTTTGGTGTATAGTCGGCATCAACTTTCATCAGACCGTTCGGTGCAAAGAGTTTATCAGTGATATCTGACCCGTCTTTTCCGTACGCTTTGAGACCCACACCCGCAAAAGGAGGAATCAGCATAGAGAAGTCAAACTCTTCTACATCTGTTTCACCGTCAAGCAGTTCATAGTGTGCTTTACCCGCTTCTACTTTACTGACGTGCGCACCGATGATCCAGTTGACATCTCTTTCCGCGAAGAGAGACTCTGCAAAGAGTTTACTGGAAGCCGCGTAACCACCACGTTTGATATGCAAACCACCGATACCGAAGTCACCGAGGAATGACTCGTTGGAAATCCATGTAATCGTCGCTTTGTCTCTGAGACCTGCTTGTCTGAGTTCATGTTCGATGTTGAAGATATACTCAAATGCCGCACCCTGACATGTACACATACCGTGACCGGTACCGATAAGAATCTTTACGTGTTCACCTTTACGCATACGATCCATTAGCTTGTGAAGCTCTTCTGCCGCGTGTGTTGCGTGGTCTGCAGTACATACGGAAACAGTGTGCCCGCCGTCAGGTCCAAGACCCTCAGTAGCACCGAAGTTCAGTTTCGGTCCTGTCGCATTGATCAGATAGTCATATGCAACTTCTTCTGTTTGACCCTGTTTGGAAGGATCTGTATACTCTATAGTAATATATGGCTGATCGGAATCTTTTCCTCCCTCAGGGTGAATAGATACAGCTTTTGCTTGTCTGTAATCGATTCCTGCTTTTGCATAGACCGGCGCAAGATCAAAGGTTACATCCTTTTTGGTCATCTGACCGACACCTACCCAGATATTGGATGGAATCCAGTTCCATTTACTGTTTGGTGTTACTGCGATGACCTCATGCTCGTCTCCAAGCCACTTCTTTAAAAATGTTATAGCTGTATGCCCGGAAACACCAGCACCCATAACTACGACTTTTGCCATATTCTCTCCTTTATTAATATAAATTCATCTAATAATTATAGGATAAGTTTCTTTAAAATTATATTAGTGCAGAAATCTTTTACTGTATTTATGAACGTTATATTATGATAAGAATAACCGATCATTATAGATATGTGTTTTTGAACTGCACATATCTCTTTGCAGAATTGTAAAGCTCTGCAATCTCTTCTTCATGAAGTTCTCTGACTACTTTTGCCGGAGAGCCCATGATAAGGCTTCTGGGAGGGAATACTTTGTTTTTGGTTACAAGCGATCCCGCTCCGACAATCGACTCTTCTCCTATGATGGCACCGTCAAGTATGGTAGCACTCATACCGATCAGAGAAGCTTTTTTTATCGTACATCCATGCAGCATCACCCTGTGTCCAATCGTAACATCATCCTCGATAATCGTCGGATTGCCGTCACTTTTGTCCGGATTTTTCCAGTGGGTGACATGAATCATAGACAAATCCTGTATATTGACGCGGTTTCCGATACGGATATAGTGTACATCACCGCGTACGACACAGCCGAACCAGACGGAGCACTCATCTCCCATCGTCACTTCGCCGATAACATCCGCACTCTGTGCGATGAAACAGTTTTTACCGATAACAGGTGTTGTATCTTTATATGGATAGATCATTTGAAAATCTTTTTCTTTTTTGGTCTGGTATTGGTCGCGGTACTTTTTTTGGTCGCTTTGTAGAGTCTGTTGACATAGTTTTCCAGAAATATCTGGGAGTTGATCGGTTTGGTATCTTCCGGCGGGTGGCGCAGGATATACTCACCGTTTGCATGAAGTTCCCATGCAAGTACGTTGTCGTTGAGCTGGAGGTTGAGAAGATCGAGCAGTTTGATCGCCAGTGCCTCTTCATAGATCGGGGTCATCAGCTCAAACCGTTTTTCCAGATTTCTCGGCATCCAGTCCGCACTCGATATATATATGGACGGGCTGCTATGTTTAAAATAGAAGATTCTGGAGTGTTCGAGATATTTCCCGACGATGGAAATCACCCGGATATTTTCACTGATACCTTCGATCCCCGGACGCAGGCAGCAGATACCGCGTACGATCAGATCGATCTGGACACCCTCCATACTTGCCTTGTAGAGGGCTTTGATAACATCCGAATCGACCAGTGAGTTCATCTTCGCGATGATACGCCCTTTGCTTTTATAGGAGCGTTCTGTTTTGATCATCTCCAGCAGGCTCTCTTTCATCTGCATCGGAGACATTTTTAGGTTGTTGAGTTTTTTGTTTTTGGAAAAGCCTGTCAAGATATGGAAAAAGGTGATCGAATCGGCCCGAAACTCATCTCTGGAGGTGAAGTAGCTGACATCGGTATAGATTTTTGCCGTTGCTTCGTTGTAGTTTCCGGTAGAGAGATGGAGGTAGATTTTGAGTTTGTCGTTTGATTTTCGGATCACCTGTGCGATCTTTGCATGAACTTTGAAACCGGGGATACCGTAGATGACATGCGCACCCGCATCTTCGAGTGCTTTTGCCCAGATCAGGTTGTTCTCCTCGTCGAAACGTGCTTTGAGTTCGACCATAGCGGTGACTTGCTTGCCGTTGTTGGCGGCGTCGATCAGCGCCTGTACGATCGGTGAATTCTTCCCGACACGGTAGAGTGTCATACGGATAGAGAGTACTTTTGGATCTTTTGCGGCATCCTGGATGAAACGCACCACCGGTTCGAAACTCTCATAAGGCTGGAGGATCATCGCATCTTCGCGGTCGATGATCTTGAAGATCGACTCATTTTGATCAAACGGCGGCAACAGTTTGGGTACATGCTGCGGTTCACTCAGATGGGAGAACTCTTTGTCCACGACGATATCCCAAAGTGCTCCGAGATTGAGCGGGATCTGGTATTCGTACATATCCTTGGGATTGATTTTCAGATAACTGTTCAGAAACTCCAGCAACTCTTCGTCATAACCTTTTTCGACTTCCAGACGTACAAAGGCACCTTTGCGGCGCAGTCGCAAACCCTGTTGCAGAATCTCCATGAAGTCATCCGCTTCCTCCTCTTCGATGACGATATCTGCATTTCTGGTGACACGAAAAAGCATCGATGCGATAACGTCGTAGCCCGGAAATATATCTTCGATATATTCGCGTACCAGTGACTCGATGGTGATGTAGATCCCTCTGGAGAGGTGGACAAAACGCGGTAGCAGTCTGGGGATACGGATCATGGCGAACTTCATCTCTCCGCCGGAGGAAGTGTCCTGAAGCTTGATGGCGAGCGAGAGGCTGAGGTTGTTCAGGGGAGGGAAGGGGTGTGTCGCATCCACGGCGATAGGGATGATCACGGGAAAGATGTTCTCATAGAAAAATTCACCGGCATAACTTTTCAGATCTTTGGGCAAATCTGAAAACTCCTGTATGAAAAGTCCTTCCCCGGCAAGTGCCTTAGTAACTTCTCTGTAACTCTTCTCCAGATCATGTTGTTCATGATGCAGATACGCGCGGATCTCTTCGAGTTGTTCCAGCGGTGTCATCTCATCGACTCCGGAAGAGATAAAACGCGCGGAGTAGAGTTGCTTGAGACCCGCCACGCGGATCATGTAGAACTCATCGAGATTGGTGGAGTAGATTGCCATGAACTTCAGCCGTTCGAGTAGCGGTTTCTCCTCTTTGGTGCTCTGGTAAAGCACGCGTGAGTTAAATTTCAGCCACGAAAGTTCACGGTTGATATAGAGTGATTTGTCGTTCAGATCAGACACTATTGTCCTTAAAAGTAAAGTTTAATGTTATTCTATCATAATTTTTTTATTTTTTCAATCTCATCACGATATTTGGCGGCTACTTCAAACTCCAGGTCTTTGGCGGCTTTGAGCATCTTGGCTTTGAGCTCTTTGATGATCTTCTGTTTCTCCGCCGGCGGGATCTTCTCTTTGCGTCTCTTCTCATAGATCTCCGCGTGCTCTTCGACCCTGAGATTTTCGTCCATCTGACGGATGACGGTTGTCGGAGTGATGCCGTGCTCCTTGTTGTAGGCGATCTGTCTGGCACGGCGGTAGTTTTTGGTGTCGATCGCCGCCTGCATGGAGGGGGTGATCTTTTTGGCGAACATCAGTACCCGCCCGTTGGCGTTTCTCGCCGCGCGTCCCATCGTCTGTATGAGCGATGTTTCACTGCGCAAAAAGCCCTCTTTGTCCGCATCGAGGATCGCGACGAGTGAAACTTCGGGCAGATCGAGCCCCTCACGCAGCAGGTTGATACCGATCAGCACATCAAACTCCCCGTGCCGCAGTCCGCGTATGATCTGGTTGCGTTCGATTGTGTCGATCTCGGAGTGCATATATTTGACCTTGAGTCCCAGTTCGATGTAGTAGCGGCTCAGCTCCTCTGCCATCTTTTTGGTCAGTACCGTGACCAGTACCCGTTCATTTTTGGCGATGGTCTTTTTGATCTCGTCATGAAGTCTTTCGACCTGATTGTCACTGTCGAGGATCTCGATCTCCGGATCGAGCAGTCCGGTCGGACGGATGATCTGCTCCGCGACATTGGAACCGGAGAGGTCGAGTTCCAGCTGTGCAGGCGTGGCGGAGACGAAGAGGTAGTTGGGCGCTTTGTCGATATACTCCTCGAAACGCAGCGGTCGGTTGTCCAGTGCGGAGGGGAGGCGGAAGCCGTACTCCACCAGCGTCTCCTTGCGGCTGCGGTCTCCCGCGTACATTCCCCGAAACTGCGGCAGGCTGACATGCGACTCATCGACGATCACCAGATACTCTTCACCCATCGCCTCGAAATAGTCGAAGAGGGAGTAGGGGGTTTCGCCCGGTTTTTTTCCGGTCAGGTGTCTGGCGTAGTTTTCGACCCCTTTGCACGCGCCCGTGGCATTGAGCATCTCCAGGTCGAACTCGACCCGCTGTTTGAGACGCTGATACTCGACGAGACGGTTCTCCTGTTTGAAAAACTTCAGCCGCTCGTCCAGCTCCTCTTCGATCTCTTTGATCGCGAT
>QNZT01000076.1 GCA_003978455.1 Sulfurospirillum sp. | reverse complement strand
TTTGAGGTTTTTCCCTCCCATAATCGGCTTTCTTTGCAAAACGTTTTCGATCAGTGTATCAGGATACGCACCGGTTAAAAATGTCTGGTTAAATCCGTGCTTGGTGTTACAAAGTTTTCCTGTGCATATCTCATCATCTTTCAGCGAAACTCTCATATCGAGCACTGCTTTCCCCATAGAGAAAACCTGCAAATTGATCAAGTTGTCGTAGATATTCATAAATCCTGTATCGGAAAATGAGAACTTTTTGGTTTTCATCGTCACTTTATACGGACTGGACGTGAGCAGTTTAGAACGGGGAAAACGCGGTTTTTTCTCTTTTTGCGTCACTTCTTCTTCGGCAGGGGTTCTCTCTTCAGTCAGGTTTCGCTCTTGTGACTGCTTTTGTACAGAAGTAGTGGTCTGTTTTTTGAGTTCAACTGTCGATACGGGTGCAGGCGCCTGTGGTTCCGGGGACATCTCCGCTGTGGCTTTGATTGTCTTTTCATGCACCTTCCCAGGGACAATCTTAGCCGAACATCCGACTAAAAAAAGAGCTGCGACAGCTATCAGTAATAAACGCATAAATCCTCCCTCATATTTGGATATATGGGACTATACTAACATACAGTTATTTACATAAAAGCATTTTTTAGATATTATCTCCGACAATTTATAAAACTTACAGAGGGAATTCAATGAATTTAAAAACAGAAAAGATTGACACAGCAAACGCCAGTGTCAAGGCGACTATCTCCAATGAGGATATTGAGCAAAAAGAGACTACGTTGGCACGTGAAGCAGCCAAAGATATGCAGATCGCAGGATTTAGAAAAGGCAAAGTACCTGCACACGTTGTGAAAGCAAGATACGGTGACAAGCTGAAAGAAGATGCCAAAAACGAAGCACTCAGAGAGGTGTACGAAAAGTCTCTTGAAGAGCTCAAGATAGACCCGGCTGAGATCATCGGTGAACCCAGTGTCAAAAAATTTGAAGAGACCGAGAACGGAGATGTTGAAGTTGAGATCATGATCGCCACCAAACCGGCGATGAAAATCGAAGGTTACAAAGAGTTGATTCCGGATTTTGAGGCGCCGAAAGTGACTGATGAAGAGGTTCAGGAGCGTATCAACGAGATGCTCAAATCCTCCGCACCGATCGAAAAAGTGAAAAAGGATCGCCCTCTCCAGGAAGGCGACTATGCACTGATCGACTTTGAAGGGTTTATCGACGGTGAACCGTTTCAGGGCGGAAGCGCAGAGGGCTATAGCCTTCAAATCGGCAGCGGAAGCTTTATCCCGGGATTTGAAGATCAGATGGTCGGTATGAAAGTCGATGAAACAAAAGAGATCACAGTCAAGTTTCCCGAAGACTATCACGCGAAAGAGTTCGCAGGCAAAGAAGCGACTTTTAAAGTGACACTTCATGAAATTCAAGAGAAAGTTGTCCCTGCCGATATAGACGAAGAGACTTTGAAGAAGTTTCTTCCAAACGAAGAGGCACCTACAAAAGAGCTTCTCAAAGAAAAAGTCAAAGAGCAGATCGAAGCGGAAAAACTTTCCAAAATCTACCAGGAAGAGGTCAAACCGAAGTTTGTCGAAGCCCTGGTAGAAAAAGTGAAGATAGACCTTCCGCAAAACATCGTTGAACAAGAGATCGATATGGCATTTAGAAATGCACTACCGGCGATGGACGAAGAGGAGATCAAAAAGTATACAACCGATGCAGACGCAGCGCAGGAGAAACGCGAAGAGTTCAGATCTGATGCAGAAGATAGTGTCAAACTGACTTTTATCGTGGATGAGCTTGCGAAGATGGAAGAGATCGCAGTCGACGATCAGGAAGTGATGCAGACACTCTACTTTGAAGCGCTGCAAAGCGGACAGGATCCGCAAAAGCTGATCAAGCAGTATGAAGAGCAAGGTCTGCTTCCGGCAGTTAAAATGGCAATCGTTGAAGATAAACTTTTTACCAAACTCTTCAACGAAAAAAAAGAGCAAAAATAAACCAAATCAAAGAATAGGAAAAAAATATGAGTTATGTACCGATAGTAGTTGAAAAGACGGGTCGCGGAGAGAGAAGTTACGATATCTTCTCCCGGCTTTTAAAAGACAGAATCATCATGCTAAGCGGTGAAGTAAACGATGCCGTAGCCTCTACTGTTGTTGCACAGCTCCTCTTCCTCGAAGCGGAAGATCCCGATAAAGATATCTTTTTGTATATCAACTCTCCGGGCGGGGTCATCACCAGCGGTATGAGTATGTATGATACGATGAACTATATCAAGCCGGATGTCTGCACCATCTGTATCGGTCAGGCAGCTTCCATGGGTGCTTTTCTGCTCTCTTCCGGGGCAAAAGGAAAACGTTATGCACTTCCGCACGCAAGAGTGATGATTCACCAGCCACTCGGCGGAGCGCAGGGTCAGGCGACCGATATCCAGATCCAGGCAAAAGAGATTTTGCGCATGAAAAACGAACTCAATCAGATCCTTTCAGAGCAGACAGGACAGCCGCTGGACAAACTTGAAGCAGATACAGAAAGAGATTTTTTCATGAGTGCGAAAGAAGCAAAAGAGTATGGACTGATCGACAAAGTACTGGAAAAAAGTTTTAAATAGATCAGGAGCATTCAGGTGTATTGTATAAATGAGGGAGGCGATGTAGTTGTGAAAAAGGCACCAATAGATACCCATGCGAAAAATACGCAAACGGCTGAGCATACACAAGATGATGAGACAATCAAACAACTTGCCGCCTTTTCCAGACAGGTAGTGGAGAAGATTTCAAAAGCGGGTGTTCCCGCTACTCCTGAAAATTATGCCATATATTTTGAAAAGATGCTCGATGAAAAGCCGCTGAAACAGAAACAGACCATACAGAAAGTACTTTCAGCGGAGACACTCGAAAAAAATGTCTATGTCGCACACGTTGAAAATGACATCAAAGAGAGTTTCAAACAGATTAAAGTCATTATGGAAAGTGTCTCTGTCATGTACAATAAAATCAACAAACTAAAAACATTGACAAAAAGTAAACTCGGTGAACTTGCAAACGGCTCAGGACAAGTAGCATTGGTGACATATGAAGAGCAGCTTGATGAAGCTGTCAGATCGCTGGAGACACAACAAAAAACGATCAAAGACCACTATACCAAAATTGCCGAAAAGATAAAAGCATTTCATGCAAACTCTATCTTCGACCCGAAATATCACGTCTACAATAAAAACTTTCTTTTGAAAACCATTGAAGCGGAAAAGAAGAATATCGCCTCTTTTGGTCATGAAAGCAGTCTGGTAGCATTTAAAATCCGCCAAAGTACTCTGGCGACCATCAAGTCACAGAAGGACAAGGATATGGTCATCAAAAATATTGCCTCGATGATCCTGAAGCGCTCCAGACGCAGTGATATCGTAGCACATCTTGGTAACGATATCTTTGTCATCGTTTTGAGACATACAAATGCCGAACAGGCAGAAAGAGTGATAGAGAGTATCGACAACCTGATGCAAAATACAAACTATATCGTCGACTCACAGCAGCTCGAAATCACACTGGAGTATGCACTTGCAAAGATCGCTGTAAATCATACAAGAGATCAACTTCTCTCATCTCTGATCAGCCAGTTGTCTTAGGAGTCAGGAGTATTATGATCCGGGAAATCATCACCTATCCCAACAAAATCTTAAAACAGAAGTCACGGGATGTCACACAGTTTGACGAAACACTGCACAGGCTTTTGGATGATATGTATGAGACCATGATCGCCAAAAACGGTATCGGTCTGGCGGCTATCCAAATCGCAGAGCCTCTCAATGCACTTATCATCAATCTTCCCAATGAAGAGGATAAGCAGGTCAAAGAAGACCTTCTGGAAGTCATCAATCCCAAAATTCTCGAGATGGACGGTAGCACAGTCTATACAGAGGGGTGCCTGAGCGTGCCTGAGTATTACGAAGATGTCCAGCGCGCGGAACGTATCAAAGTCTCTTTTATGGATAGAAACGGCAATGAGATCATCCGGGAGTATGACGGCTTGATGGCAATCGCATTTCAGCATGAGTGCGACCATCTCAAAGGGGAACTTTTTATCGAAAAGCTCTCCTTTTTGAAGAGAAAAAAGTTTGAAAAAGAGTGGAAGAAGAAGCTAAAAGGCAAAAAATAGCTTCATGAAACAGATCCAGTGTGCCACACTCGATGGCTTTGATGCAAAAGTTGTCGATGTGGAAGTCTCCTTCGTCAGAGCACTGCCGAGTTTTGCCATCGTAGGGCTGGCACAGACTTCCATACAGGAGTCCAGAGAACGCATCAAATCGGCACTGAGCGCTATCGACTTTAAATTTCCTCCCCAAAAAGTGACAGTCAATCTCTCCCCTTCCGACCTGCGCAAAGAGGGAAGCCACTTCGACCTTCCCATCGCACTTTTGATCGCACTCCAGAAGACAAAAGCCGATTTCAGAGATTTTATGGCATTTGGCGAACTGGGGCTTGACGGTAGGCTCAAAGATACCTCCACACTCTTTGCGATCATCCTCTCACTTGCCAAAGAGGACCTTCTCAAAAAGATCATCATTCCTCATGAAAGTCTGGAGAAGATCACCAAAATCCCCGGTCTGGAGATATACCCTGTCAGCAATCTCGAAGAGGCGATCACCCTTTTCACAACACCTCATGAAAAAACCGCCGTCCACTCTTCGGAAACTTTACAATACCCACACCTGAGCATTGGCAAAACCAACTACTACTTCAGTGAGCAGTTCCCGCTGGACTTTCATGAAGTCAAAGGACAGGAGAGCGCCAAACGCGCCTCCCTGATCGCTGCGTGCGGAATGCACAATATCCTTTTTGAAGGGAGTCCCGGCTGCGGCAAAAGCATGAGCGCAAAACGCCTCCCCTATATCCTGCCGCCGATGAGTCTGGATGAGATCCTCGAAAAGGCAAAACTCGACGCACTGGAAGGCAAAGAGCCGGACTTCACACCGCAAAGAGAGTTCAGAAGTCCGCACCACACTGCCACCAAAGCAAGCCTGTTCGGAGGCGGCAGCAGAAGCGCCAAAGTCGGTGAAGTATCCCTTGCCAACAACGGTGTACTCTTTTTCGACGAGATACCACACTTTCCCAAAACCATACTCGAAAGCCTGCGTGAACCGCTGGAAGACCACCATCTGCTGATCTCCAGGGTCAATACCAAAATCCGCTACCAGACAAAGTTTCTCTTTATCGCGGCGATGAACCCTTGCCCCTGCGGCAACCTTCTCAGCCGGACCAAAGAGTGCCGATGCAGTGAAGTGGAGATCGCACGGTACAAAAAACGGCTCTCCTCCCCTCTTCTGGACAGGATAGACCTCTATATCCAGATGGGAGAAGTCTCACCGCAGGATGCACCGTCCGTCAGCTCCGCTGAAATGTTTGCCGTTGTAAAACGGGTATTTGTACGGCAAAAGGAGCGCGGGCAGAGTGAACTAAACGGCAAACTGAGTGACAGGGAGATTCAAAAGTACTGCATCACCGATGAAGAAAGCCGTACCCTGCTGGAGAGTGCGGTACCGAGATTTGACCTCTCGCAGCGGGCGATCAACAAAGCACTGAAAGTCGCCCGTACGATCGCCGATATCGAAGAGAGTGAAGTGATCCGAAAAAGCCATATGCTCGAAGCACTCCAGTACCGTATGCATTAAGATAACACTTTTGGAGCAGAGTCCCAGAGATACCCTTAAGTAAGTAACACCAGGCTGACCATCGCTGTGAAGATATAGACCGCCACAGGAATCTTGTATAACGCACGTACGATGTTTTTGTTAAACACTTTTGCCAGCCGGGATGTTTTGACCACAGGCTTGATGCTTTTTAAAAATCCTTTTTCACCCATCTTCGCCAATCTTTTGATACCCGGTTCACCGTAAGTTGCTGCTTTGAGAAACGCTTTTTTGCTGGTTTTGTCTTTCAGCAGGCGGTAGTAAACGGGTGCATCGTCACCGAGTATCTTGACAAGTGCGCCACTCTCTTTGCCAAATGTCTTGGCAAAACCTATTGAGTTGCGAAACGCTTTCATATTGGGTGCTTTATTCAGCAACTTCATCGTCGTGCTAAACCCGCTGTTTTTGGTTACGTCATAAACATCTTCCAAAAGAGTTCTGACCGACTTTATGTTTTTACTGATCTTTACCTCTTTTGCCGATCGGATGATAAATTTCTCCAGCCACAGCGGCATTTTTTTGCTTTTTCGCATGAGTTTGAGTGCACTGACGCCCCCTTTGACGCCTGCCGTACTGCCTGCACTGAGCATCGTTGCACCCGTTACTACGACGCCGATTGTCGAGAGTCCTACCAGTACTTTATCGACGTGCTCGCCTTTGAGATAGTGATACCCCTCGATCGAGAGATCACGCAGATCCCCAAGCAGGAAAAAGTCGCTGATCCCTGCTGAAATCTGACCGATAGTCTCATCGCTTTTGCCTTTTAAAACACCTTCGACAGCTTTTTCACTCTGATACGCCATAGAGTTTCTCTTCTGCTCCAGCGCGTCATACAACTTCTGCGCTTTCGGGTTTTCCTTGATATAGTCATACTTCATGAAGAAACCGAGATACTCCGATGCTTCGGCATATTTGTCTTCATCGATCAGACGCAGGGTCTCCGGAAGAGGATCGATATGCTGTAAAACATCCAGCTTCTGCTTTTGATGCAGTTGGTAATGTTCATGGATCATGAAAAGCGAAAAGAGCAATACAAAAAATGCAATTAATTTCAATAATAATCTCATAATAACATTATACCATACTTTGTGACCCGCATATAAGAGAAGCTATGTTAAAGTAATCTTATGAAATGCGTATACAAAGATGTCTCCTCTCTCGATCAAAAATGCTACAACAACTACCATCTCAGTGAAGATCTGCTGATGGAACACGCGGCACTGGGTCTGAAGAGTGCCCTGCCGCAAACCGCACAGAGCATACTAATCGTTTCAGGTCCCGGAAACAACGGCGCGGACGGCATCGCCCTGGCGCGGATGATTCAGGCGGACTATGAACGTGTCATCCTGATGCTTCCCTTCGGTGCAAAATCGCAAATGGCAAAACTGCAACTGAAGCGCGCAGAAAGTGTCGGTGTGGAGATCACCCAAACAGCCATCGAAACAGATGTCGTCGTAGATGCCCTGTTTGGATCTGGACTCGGCAAACCGCTCAACGAAGAGACGATCACGCTGGTCGATAGACTCAACAGTTTTGAAAGCTACAAAATCGCCTGTGATATTCCCACCGGTATCGACCTCTACGGCAATGTACAAAACAGTGCTTTTTTTGCAGATGTCACCGTTACGATGGGCGCACACAAAAGAGCACTCTACTCCGATATCGCAAAAGATTATGTCGGTGATATCCTCTGTGCAGACCTCGGCGTCAGCCACCTGCTGTATGAAGATCGGACCGATACCTATCTGCTGGAGATAGAGGATCTGAAACTTCCGCTCAGAGCAAACAAAAACTGCCACAAAGGCAACTTCGGACACCTCAATGTCATCGCAGGGAAAAAAGCGGGCGCGGGAATCATCGCTGCTGAAGCGGCGTATGCATTTGGAGCGGGGCTGGTTACCGTGGTCGAAAACGAACCATACACGGTGCCGTATGAGTTGATGAGTTCCACAACACTGACAGACAATGTCACGGCGATCTGCATCGGTATGGGACTCGGAAACCAGTTTGACAACCGTTATCTCTCCCGCTTTCTGATCGATCATGCACTTCCGGTACTGATCGATGCGGATCTCTTTTATCTCGATATTCTCAAAGAGGTATTGCGCAAAAAGAGCAATCTTGTACTGACACCCCACCCCAAAGAGTTCTCTTCCCTGCTGAAAATCACCGGTTTCGGAGATGTCGCTGTTCATGAAATACAAGCCGACCGTTTCGGCTGGGCAGAACGATTTAGTGCAAAATACCCCGATCTCGTACTTGTACTCAAAGGCGCCAATACACTTATCGCCCACCAAAACAAAATCTACATCCAGCCTTTCGGCAGCAATGTCCTGAGCAAAGGCGGCAGCGGTGATGTGCTTGGCGGATTGATCGCGTCCCTTCTGGCACAGGGCTACACACTGCTCGATGCTGCAATCAGCGGTTCTATCGCACATGCGCTGAGTGCCGCGAAGTTTCGCAAAAA
>QNZT01000155.1 GCA_003978455.1 Sulfurospirillum sp. | reverse complement strand
AAATTATGGTACTACAAGATTGCTTAACTACTTTGGAAAATGAAAAACTACCTCGAAGGCGAGGGGTGTCCAGAGCGATACGGGAAAACCGCTGTGGCGCAGTATATCACCGCTCCAGGTATTGCAGGTGTAAAAGAGGTTGTAGGGGTGTTTTGCACGGAAATAGTACTGGTAAGTGTTTGGATGGGGCGTTGTCCGGGGAATAAACCGGTACTGTTTATCTGTCGCAAAAGTGTGTAAAATCTCTTTTTGTAAAATCTGCTCCGTTTCGGTGTCGATATGCAGGGGGATGACGCTTTCGTCATTTCTGATAGCGGTATAGTGTCCCACCCGTATGACTGCGGGGGTATTGGTAAATAGTGCTTTGAGTGTCGGGATAAGGTGTATATCTTTCCATTGAGGCGTCTGAAACAGAAAGTCTTCATCGGCAAAACTGAACGCGATATAGCCATGATCGATGGCAGGGACAAAGGGTTTGAGTTTTTCTTTTAACGCAGAAATCAACGCTCTGGAGGGAATGATAATCTCAGTATGAGCAAGATCATGATAGATGTATACTGTATCTGTATGTCGTGAATGTTTTTGCAAATCAGCTTTTGCAGAATGGGGATGTAAAATCAGTAAGAGCAGGGACGATGTAAAATAGAGAAGAGTGGCAGTGAGTATGATAAGTATGAAGCGCCTAAAAATGTGTAAACGCTCCATACTTTAGAAAAAATATTAAGATATATAAATATGAGTCAAATTATACTCTTAATAGGAAAAACCGATTGATTCTCTTTTGGGGAAATAAAACCCTCTCTTTTTTGTAAAAAATGCAACCATCTTAGGATAAGATGCGGCAGACCATAAAGCAAGCGCTCCACCTGCTACCAGTAGCACACTTGCAATAAACAGCAGTAAACTGATAATATAGTTAAAAATTTTCATGATCAATCCTTTCGCGATATGCAAATCATTTGACAACTTAAGTATATTGAATTTTATTAAACTGAAAGTAAATAATCTAAATTAGATAGCAATAGAAAGAAAATATTAAGAAATAGGATTTAAATGAAATATCTTTAATTATATTGGTTCGGAGAAGAGATTTCGTCCGAACCAATCGCCTTGCAATTATGCTGTTTTTTGCCTGATTAGCACATTGCCCATGGAAGAAAATAAAATTTATATTGTATTAAGCATCAAGCAGATGCGCTTACCGGCTGTTCATGCTCTATCACAAATTCCTCTTGCGACTCATCTCCCATCGATGTAACCACTTCACCGATATAGCCGATGAGCAGTAACAATACAATTGCCAGGAAAAGACCTATTGTAATTAACATAACTATCTCCTCAATCATAGTTACAAAATAATCAAGTTGATTACCCTGTCATAACTATATCGGCACATTTCCCAAAAAATTCAATAGATTTAATAAAAAATTTAATATATTTAATTATAGCCTCAAAACGAGAGAGAGTAGATACACAAATATAATTCAATGATTAAGTATTTTAGTGTAAATATAAAAGGTATTTAATATAAAGGGGGTGTGTAAATTAGTGACATATCTCTCTTTTGAAGGAGTGTGTTGATTGTATAAAAACGACGGCAATCGCAAATCCTCCATCATGTGTAATGGATAAATCGCAGGATTTAATCTGAAATCTTTCTACAATTTCTCTTTTTAGTGTAAAGTAGGGTGCACCATTTTGATCTTTGTGTATTTTGATATCATGAAATCCGCATGTTGCAGAGATACCGTGACCAAGTGCTTTGGCAACGGCCTCTTTTGCGGCATAAAGACCGGCAACACTCTCTGCAGATTTTGCCAGTACGATCTCCTCTTCATGAAGAAAGCGCCTGAGTGCTTTTTCCCTGTGTCTCTCCAGGAGTTTTTCAATACGATCGATTTTAACGATATCTATGCCTGTCATCTTTTTATTGAATCACAAAGTCTGTAAAAAAGACATTGTTGATCTTTCCATCCTTCAATACCGCATTTACATTTGCGACGATTTCGTCTTTGAGGTTCTCTTTACCTGCAATGGTACTGATTTCTTCATACGACTTCGCTGAGAGGGCTTTGATGATGATATCGCGTATCAGCGGTTTTTTTGCGTCGAGTTCGGTTGCTAGTTCTTCTAAACTCATCTCCAGATTGATGGTGGTTTTCAGGTATCTGCTGCCATCTTCGCTAAAGAGGTTCACGATGAACTGATCCAGTGGATACATCGGTCCTATATTGGTAAAGTCCGACTTTCGTACAGATTTTGCAGGTGCCTGGGTCGGTGTAACTGTCTCCTCTTTTTGTGTTTGGGTAGCTTTTGCACTATTTGCGTCAGCTATGACAGCATCATCTTCGCTCAAAAGGAGATACGCACCCACACCGCCTCCGATCAACATCAACCCCAGCATCGTGGCGATGACGATCAGCAGTACATTGGCACCGCCGCTTTTTTTTTCAACTACAGCTTCACTCTTCTCTGTTGCTTCAGCCATGATTATCCTTTCTTTTGTTATCATCAAACAGATGACTCTGTTTGTATATGAGCACATCTAAAAGCCCAGATTATTCACATTTATGGGTATTTAGATGTGCTCATACATACAATATCGTACAGTTTCAAAAAAAGTTTATATTTTTTGTATAAAAGTGATATAAAATTTCCTTTTCCGGGTAAAAACAAGGGTTTTTATAAAAAATGACGCATATTGAAAATTTTTTTGCATATATTGGCAAAGTCTACTTTTGGTTTCTTGATATATTGAAAAATATCGGCGACTTTGTACTTTTTGAGATGAAACTCTTACCATTATATAGAACAAGACCGTATCGTATCAAAGAGACGATGCAACAGATTGTCATTTCCGGAATCGGTTCAAGCGGGGTGATTATTCTGACAGGAACTTTTACCGGTATGGTCGAAGCAGTACAGCTCTACCAGGGATTTCATGAATTTGGTGCAGAAAATCTGATGGGATATCCGATCTATATCTCGATATTTCGTGAACTGGGACCTGTTTTTGCAGGATTGATGCTCACTTCACGTGCGATATCCGCGATGGCGGCGGAGTTGGGTACGATGCGTGTTACAGAGCAGATCGATGCACTCGATACGCTGGCGGTCAATTCTAAAAAATATCTGATTATTCCCCGGGTGATCGCCACGACGGTCTCCTTGCCGGTACTGATTATCATCTTTGATGCTTTTGGTGCAGTGAGTGCCTATCTGATCTCTGTGTTTGCGCTGGGTGTCAACGAGACAGAGTTTATCAATACCATCAATATGTATCTCAAGCTGAGCGATATCTTTACCGGTGTGCTAAAAGGGGTTGTGTTCGGTTTTCTGGTCGGTTCGATCGGCACCTATATCGGCTACAACGCCGGAGGCGGGGCGAAAGGGGTTGGAGAAGCGACTACCAATGCCGTCGTACTTGGTTCTATCACGGTTTTTGTGATGGACTACTTCCTCTCTTCGTTGTTTTTGATTTTAGGATGGTAACAATGGAGCAGTTGAGTGTGTTGCTGGAGTTTTCGATGTTTCCCACTTCAGATGAGTGCAGGGAGGGATCGAGTGTATCCAAACAGGTGAGTAAGATTGTCAGGATGATCGATGAAAGCGGCTATCCGTACAGATTGACACCGATGGGTACTGTGGTCGAAACGAAAACACTCAAAGAGGCTTTGGCGATTATTGAAAAAGCGTATGCGTGTCTGAGTGACTGTGAGCGTGTGTATGCAGCATTGAAGTTTGACATTCGCAAAGGCAAAACAGATCGGCTTACGCAGAAGATTGCATCCGTGGAAAAGCATATCGGTAAAGTGGTTCAGTAAAATTGATTTGTACCGATTTTCGGGTACTACTATTATAAAAGTATAAAAGGGGATATTCTCATGAGCAGAGTTGTTTTACAGATTTACTATTTCGCACTTTTTTTGCACAATATGAAAATACCGGTGCTGCCGAAACTGATCAATATCATCTTCGTTCGTCTGCTTTTCGGTTGCCAGATCACACTGGGAGCGAAGATAGGCAAGGGGAGTCAGATAGGATACGGCGGTGTCGGGACGGTGATTCACGACCGTGCGGTGATCGGTAAAAATGTCTTGATCGGTCCTGGTGTCGTGATCGGCGGCACTTCCAAAAAATATGAAGTCCCCGTGATCGGAGACAACTGTGAGATAGCGCCGGGTGCGAAGATTATCGGTCCTGTAAAAATCGGTAACAACTGTATCATCGGTGCCAATGCAGTGGTGATCCGGGATGTACCGGACAACACAGTGGTCGGCGGTGTACCTGCGAAAGTGCTAAAAACGGATATCGATATTACCCGGTATCGTTAACGTTCCAAAAGCAGATCATCCTTCCACTCCTGCCAGTGGAATGGTTCGTCCGGTGCGGGAAATCCTTCGAGTATCTCCTGCGGTCGGAAGTTCGGTTTGTAGGCGAACGCTTTGCAGCCATCCACCCAGTATCCGAGATAGATCCATCTGAGTTTGAGGATCTTTGCCAGTTCTATCTGGTAGATCAGAGAGTAGGTACCCAGTGAGTACCTCGCATAGTCTGGATCGTAGTAGAAGTAGATGGCGCTGATGCCGTCATCGACAATATCGATCAAATCTACACCGATCAGCTTTTCATCGCGTATATAGAGCACCTCCTTCCCGAAATCGTAAGCACCCTCCACAAAGTTTTCCTTGTATTCCCTGTAGCTGATGCCTTTTTGTTTCCAGCCATCCTTTTGGGCTTTGAAGTCATGGTATTTGTTGTAGAGGTCGATGTGCATCTGTGTCATCGTCGGTTTCTGGATGATGATGCGTGTATCTTTGTTTCGCTTTGTCGCTTTTTTCTGGGATTTTGAAGGGGTAAATCTCTCAACATCTATACGCAGACTTTTGCAGCCGGTACATCCCTGACAGATCGGGTGAAAATAGTACCTCCCAAAACGCCGCCATCCCCGTTGTATGACAGCGGTATTGAAGGCTTTGGAGGATTCGAGTACATATTTGTAGTACATACGTACTTTTTTATCCGGTAGATAGGCACACTCATAGTCGAGCATACAGAAATCTGTCGATGGCGGGTTGAGTAGATTTTTTTCGTTTTGCATGCGGTTATTGTAACACAGATTTGTGTTTTTGGAAAGAGATACAGGAAGGTTTTGCTTCCTGTATCGAAATTTACTACGGTTGTGTTGTTTCCGGAGTCACCATCTTCTTGGCGGCATCCATAACAGCACTGCCTGCTTCTTTGGCACTATCGACTGCTTTTTGGGCAGTTTCTGTAACTTTTTTCGCTACTTCGCTTGTCTTTTCAGCAACTTTATGTGCTGTCTCTTTAGCACTCTCTTTGACTGCTTTGACGGTTTGTGCTGCGTTTTCGGTGGCTGCGGATGTCTCCTCTTTCTTTGGCTCATCCGCTTTTTCTTCACTCTTTTCTGTTTTCTCTGCCGCAGGTGCAGGTGTTGAAGTCTCTTCTTTGGTCTCCTCTTTTGCAGATTCTGTTGCCTGCGGTGCTTTTTGTGTTTCCTCTTCATCAGATGCTTCGGATTCTTCGTCTGTGCCTGCATCTTCTTTAAGTTCTGCTATCTCATCTTTGAGATCATCCATATCACTCATGAGATCCTGGACTCGCTCGTTGTTCGCACCATGTTTAAAGACAAGCTCTCCACCCTCTTTGCCCTGATAGAGTACCGCACCTACGAAACCGATCAGCAGTAACATATAGATCAGTTTCATCCACCATGTACGCAATGCGACGGCAAAAAGCTTGCGGAAAAGTATCGCGACAGATCCGAGTAGAAGATAGATACCGATCAGCTTATGCTCCTGTAGATCAGCTTTGCCTGCTTTGGTGAGCAGATCCCATGTCTCCGATCCATCCGTCTTACCGGTGACAAATGCCGCGAAAAAGATGATGACCAGCAGTGAAAAGAAGACCACTGTTGTCACAGTAAGTCCTTTGCGTTTCATGAAGATATTGATGATCTCAAGTATCAGGATAAAGACCGGAATAACAATGGCAAAGTGTACCAGCGGCGGGTGCAGCAGTACGGGGATATCAAACCCAAAATTGGGAACAGGTATGTCGAAAACAGGTAAATTCATGTTTTTCTCCTTTTATTAAATAATTTTTTATTATAGTATCTAAAATAGATTTAGAAATGATTAAAAATATATTGTTATATTTTAAAATATTTTTTCTTCTCAACCAGTCGCACCGCCTCTTTGACTGCATTGCGGTAACTGATGTTTGAAAGGTGTCGGTTTTGGTATGCTTTGTCAAACGCCGTGCCGTGATCGACTGAGGTGCGGATTATCGGCAGATTGAGGCTGACGTTGATCCCCTCGTCGAAGTAGAGTGTCTTTACAGGAATCAGTCCCTGATCATGATACATACAGACGTAGTAGTGTATATGCTCGCGCATATGGGGCGTAAAAGCGGTATCGGGTACGAGCGGTCCGACAAAAACCTCTTCGAGCAGGGTGTCGTTGGCGATTTTGATCGCCGCGGTGATAATCTCCTCTTCATCTCCGAGCAGACCGTTATCTCCCGCATGGGGGTTTAGTCCGAGTACGCCAATCTTCTCCTCTTTGATCTCATGATAGAGTGTGATGAGAAAGTCGCTCAACGGTTCGAGTTCTATTTTGGATGGTACCTCTTTGAGGGGGATGTGGTGCGTAAAGAGTGCGGTAAAAAGCTGCGGTGTGCCGATCATCATGATCGCCTCTTTGCCGAAGATATCTGCCAGTGCGTCGGTGTGTCCTTTGTAGGGAACACCTGCAAGTTCCCACGCTTTTTTATGAATGGGCAGGGTAGTGATGGCATCCGCTTCTGCATTTTTTGCCAGTTCTATCGCTTTGAGAAATGAGGCGTAGGCGTAGGTACCGCTCTCTTTGGTGACGTGTCCGGGTGTGATGGCAAAGGGTTCCGCCTCCACGGGATGGGTTATGAAGTCGTCCGGGATGGGGAGTCGGAGCAGTGCTGCCGCCTCTTCGAGCATCTTTCGGTCGATCATATAGTGCGGTTTGCAGAGATGTTTGATCTCTTCATGAGAGCGCAGTGCCAGTTCGATGCCGATGCCGTTGAGATCTCCGATGCTGACAGCGATCTTCATGAGAGGAGCTTTTTCATGTCGGTGATCGCTTTTTCGAGTCCGGTAAAGACGCTGCGTGCGATGATGCTTTGCCCGATGTTGAGTTCGCTGATACCTTCGATATCGGTGATCGCTTTGACGTTTTGGTAGTTGAGTCCGTGTCCGGCGGCGATTTTGAGTCCGAAATCGTCGGCGTACCGGGTTGCCTCCTCGAGTTGTGTGATCGCCTCTTTGAGCAGTTTTTTGAGTTTGCTGCGTTCTATCTCCAGCGGTTTGATGGAGTGGTGGGTCTTGGAGAGGTTGGTGTAGAGCATGGCGTAGATGTTGGCGTAGGTTCCGGTGTGGAACTCTACCCAGTCGACGCCGAGGGTTTTTGCGCCGCGTACTGCTTCGTCGGTGGGGTCGATGAAGAGGGATGTTTCGATCTCTCTGGCTTTGAGGTAGTGGATGGCTTTGTCGAGGTTGGAGAAGTTGGGTTCGTCCATGCTGAGTCCGCCTTCGGTGGTGACCTCTTCGCGTTTTTCGGGGACGAAGGTGGCTCTGTGGGGTTTGAGTTCGGCGACGATTTCTACGATGTCGGGGTCGACGGAACATTCGAGGTTGACGGGGAGGGGGGAGTTGTCTATGATTTTGCGTACGTCTTCGTCGTGGATGTGGCGGCGGTCTTCTCTGAGGTGGATGGTGATTTGGTCTGCGCCGGAGCGTTGGGCGATGCCGATGGCTTGTAACGGATCCGGGTCGTTGATTTTTCTTGCTTCTCTGAGGACTGCGATGTGGTCTATATTGACTCCAAGTAACATTTTGATAACCTTTGTCTCTTTTTGTGATTCGTATGTGGTCAAGTATATATGATTGTCTAAAAAGAGGACAAATCCTCCCGTTGGTCTGAGCCTCTTTTCAGACAATCATATATACTTTTTACAGTTCTGAATATGTTTTCGCAAACAGTGTCATTACAAATCTGTATGGTGGGGGAATTATATCATGATAGCTTGTGATTTAGGGTCAAATACGCTTCGTGTGGTGGAGGTGGATTGTGAGGGTCGTGAGAGGGTGCGGGAGTTTGAGCGGATTGTGAAGACGGCGGAAGGGGTTGAGCGGGATGGTCA
>QNZT01000090.1 GCA_003978455.1 Sulfurospirillum sp. | reverse complement strand
CAAAGTTATACACATTTATAAAATCCTATTCATTACTTAAATTAACGCTTTTGGAACAAAGTCCAAAAGCTACGCTAACGCTAAGTTCTGCTCAGCGCAGGGCTCACGCGCAGATAAACGCGCTTAGATTTTCTTAACTTGATGGTAATGGAGGTGTCCTTAAACAAGATTAACCTATAATTTTATAAGCAAACATAATAAGGAGGCTATATGGTTCAAAGAGTAAAGCTTACACTCATTTCGGGTGTCGTGGCACTGACACTGTTCAGCGGCTGCGGAGGCTATGACAATGAAAACAAAAATGTGGTGGGTTCCAATCTCATCCTCTCACAGGCGACTCTTACACCGGTTGTAGATGTGCCCAAAGCGGTGATTCAGGCGGGACTGGATGCACAGGGGAGTACACAGCACGCACTGCTCGGTGTGAAGTCATACAAGATAGACTACAGAACCAAAGATGCAAAAGGCAATAACGTCGTCGCGTCGGGACTTATCACGATCCCTGCGATCACACCCGATTTCATGGCTGCCTACAAACAGAAAACCGGTACCGATTTTTCCCTCTCTATCGTCTCGGATCAGCACGGTACCATCTTTACGAAAGCCGAAGCTCCCACAGCAAAAGCGGAAGCAACACATATGCCAAATGCCCTCTCGGCAGCTTTCAGCGGAGTGGCAGGGTTTATGACGGTACAGCCGGACTATCTGGGATACGGAGACTCCAACACTTCGCATCCCTTTATCCTCGAAAAACCGCTGGCAAATACCACAGTCGATATGATCAAAGCGGCTATCGCTTTTGCCAACAAAGCGGGTCTGCCGATCAACGGGCAGGTATTTCTCTCCGGTTACTCCGAAGGCGGTTACGCGACGATGGCGGCTGCAAAGGAGATTCAGGAGCATCATCCTGAGATACACCTGATGGCAGTCGCGCCGATGGCGGGTCCCTATGATCTCGAAAAGATCGGTCTGGGCGCTATAAGCGCACCTGTGATGGCATTTCCGCCCTACCTCGCCTTTGTCATCAAGGCATACAGCGACGCTTACGATGATGTCAAACTCTCCGACATCATCGTCGATCAGTACCTTCCGACAGTCAAATCGCTCTTTGACGGAGAGCACAATGCCACCGTCGCCTATGTCTCTCTTCCAAATATGCTCAGCGGCAACCCTGCCGATCAGGCACCGGGTAAACTCTTTAAAGCTAGTTTCATGAGCAACTACCAAAACGATGCGAACTATCCGCTGCGCAAACATTTTAAAGAGAACTCACCGATAGACTGGAAACCTGCGATCCCGATGAAACTGCTGCACTGCACCAATGACGAGATCATCCCCTACGGTATGAGTCAGATCGCCTATCAAAAGTTTACCGCTGCGGGTGCAACGTCTGTGGAACTGGTGCCTATCGACAGTGTCACAGCCGATCCCGCAAAACATGAAACAGTACACGGAAAGTGTGCGCCTGTCGCTTACAGCCAGGTGATCCCGTGGTTCGATAAAATTCGTAAAGGAGAAAAATAATGAAGAAGATCCTCACCCTTTCCCTCGTCGCCACTTCCCTCCTGATGGCAAGTGCCTACCGTCTGCCGGAGTCTTCACTCAGATCCACCGCACTCAGCGGCGCTTATGTCGCGGGAGCCAGCGGAGCGGATGCGACCTACTACAACCCGGCAAATATGGCATTTAACGCCAACCGCAGTCAGATCGAAGGTGCACTGACCTATATCAATCTCTCCGAGATCAAGTACACAGACAAAAGAGGTGCGCTCTTTAGCGGACATACGGAGCAGGAAAATCTCCTCGCCCCTTCCCTCTTCTTCTCCTCCAAAGATTTTGACGGATGGCGTTTCGGTATGTCGGTCAATGTCCCGGGCGGTCTCTCCAAAAAGTGGAAGAGCCCCTATCAGGAACTCTTCGCAAAAGAGTTTACCCTCAAAATCATCGAATTTGCACCCTCCGTCGCCTACAAAGTCAACGATCAGTTTGCATTGGGTGCGGGTGTACGGGTAGTCTACAGCGAAGGTATCGTCAAAAGTGACGGTATGCCGATCACCATCCAGTCCCGTGGTGCGATCAGAAAGCCTGCAGCCCGCGATATGGAAGCCGATACGATAGAGTACGGCTACAATCTCGCGCTGACATACAAACCCCTTCCCGAACTCAACATCGCAGCCACTTACCGCTCCAATGTCGATCTCAATCATGAAGGAAACGCAAAACTCTATCTCAGTGGTACCAAACTCTACGACGGCGGTGCCAGCGTCGAAGTACCCCTTCCCGCGGTAGCATCCGTCGCTTTGTCATATGACTTCGGTGCGACGACGGTCGAACTGGAGTGGGACAGAACGATGTGGTCAGAGTACAAAAGCCTTGACTTTCAGTTCAAAGATACCGTCCCCCTCGCACTCAAGGCAGCCTATGACGATCCCCAGCCCAGAGAGTGGGACGATACTGATGCGTTTCGTATCGGTGTCACCCATCAGCTCAACGACACGCTGACACTGATGGGAGGTTTCGCACTCGACGAAAACCCCGCTCCAAACAAAAACCTCGGTTTCGAACTCCCCGACTCCGACGCGACAATCTTCAGTGCCGGTATGCTCTACAAATACCGCCCCGACACCACATTCGGACTCTCTGTGCTCTACGACAGCAAGGACAAACGCAGCGTGAACAACGATATCATGAACGGAACATTTAAAGACGGCAGCGCCACACTCGTGACCGCAGGTGTGATGTATAGCTACTAAGGCGTTTTGTGAAGAGGTTTTTACCTCTTCATGAAGCACTATTACTTTCTGAAACGACGAAAAACCTTCTCAAAGTCAAGTGAAATCGGACAACTTGTCTCTTCAAACCGATAGCGCTCGTGGCTGAAATCCCCTTGTTTATCATACTTTTTGCCGTCGAGTTTGTAAAGTTTGGCAATCAGATCGTCTGGATAGACGATGATGTAGTATTTCACTTTCTCAGCCTCATAGATATCAAATTTATAGACTTCATCTTTTTTTGCAGATGATTTGCTGATAATCTCCACGATGATCTCCGGCGCTTTGGTCAGATACTTTTCACCGGTCTCACCGCAGGTCAATACAACGTCAGGTCTCAATACCGTGTCATTGCTAATCTTATAGTCGATTTCACCAAGGACTTCGCACTGAGGACAATCTTCGAGCTGCTCTCGCAAATTGTATATAATTTCACTGGCTAAACTCTGGTGTTTGCGCATCGGAGCGGGAGCCATTGCAACAGCGATCCCATCAAACAGTTCCCAGTCACCTTCCCACTCTTTATAGTCGTCGTAGGTATAGTGTATATCTTCCAGTTTTAAAGCACCCATATCACTCTCCTGACATTTTTCATAATTATAGCGTAAATGTATCATTTCCAAAACAGCAGATCCGCTGTCTCGATAAACTGGAGCGGATCGACCAGTGTGCCGTTGACGTGCACTTCAAAGTGCAGGTGCGGTCCTGTGACTCTGCCTGTGGCACCTGCAAGTCCCAGGATCTGCCCTCTTTTGACAAATTGCCCTTTTCGCACTTTGAAACGGCTCATATGGTAGTAGCCGGTATAGATCCCCTGCCCATGGTCGATGATGACGGAGTTTCCGGCGAAGAAACGGTTTTTGACCAGAACGACCCTTCCGTCGGCGACGGCGCGGATCGGTGTGCCTGTTTTGGCACGAAAATCGGTACCGGAGTGGAAGCTTTTCAGCACGCCGTTGAAGAGTCGTCTGTTACCGAAAGCGCTGGTGATCTTCGACTCCATCGGCAAAGAGAGCGCTTTTTTGATATAGAGCCGGGGTGTCGAGGTACGGTAGATCTTGTGTGCCTCTTTGCGTTCGCGGGCGATTCTTTTGCGGTTTTTGGCACTGATCTGCGCGCGGGAAGGTGCGACGGAGAGCTTTTCCGACTTGTAGTCTCCTTTGTAGATCTCGATCAGGTAACTGTTGTAAAACTTTTTGCCATTTTCGATATGCACCACCGTCAATCTGCTCTCTTTGGGTTTGGCATAGTAGGAGACGGGGATCAATGCGTAAAAACTGCGCCCCTGTTCAAACTTGTTGCGGTAAAAGGGGTAGCGCTTCCCCTCAAATGCCGCATAGATACGCGACATCTTCGGCTCTTCTGCATCCGCATGGAGTTTGATCAGGAGTGTCTGTGCATTGGCGACGGCACCGTTGGAGAGTTCGATATCGATCTTTGCAAAGAGCGGAAGCAGTGTCAGAGAGAGGAGTAAAAGATACTTCATGAAGTACCCTCCAGCAGTTTCAGCAGCGCCTCCGCACTCTGCACGGCATCTGTTTTGTGATCGCTGAACCCCCACTGCACCAGTACCCCAGTGATACCCGCATTTTGTGCCGCTTGCAGATCGCGTTCACCGTCACCGACCATCACAAAAGCCTCCTTCCCCACGCCGTAAGCGTTGATAATCTCCTCCAGCATCTGCGGATGGGGTTTGGGGCGGGAAACCTGGTCGCCGCAGAGCAGATAGTCAAAGTAGCCGTCAATCCCCAGCGCTTTGAGCAGCGGTCTGGCAGAGACATCGTAGGCGTTGGTCGCGACCGACAGTGAACGGTTTGCGGAGAGTTGCTCCAGCAAACGCTCCACCCCTTCGTAAAGTTTGCTCTCTCTATGGTGGTTGGCGAGATAGTACTCCTGAAAGTACTTTTCATGTACGGGTTCAAACTGCTCCGTTTCATAGTAGAACTGCGCCGGGTTGAGCGATGTGTCGTTGAGTGCGCGGATAAGGGTTTCGCCGTCAAGGGCGGGCAGTCCTATCTTTTTGCGGACATAGTTGATCGTATTTGCCAGCAGTTCGGACGAGTCGACCAGCGTCCCGTCCATATCGAAGATTATGTGTGTTTTAGTTCGCACGTCAACGCTTCCTTTGTAATAATATCCGCCATCACTTCACTCGCGACGACGATATGCCGGATACCGAACTCCTCGACTATCCTCTTGTGACTTTCGTTACGCACTTTGACGATAGTGTTGATCTTTTTGTCCAGACTCATCAGCGCTTCACACACCTGTCTGATCTTGGGGGCGTTGTCGAGCGCCACGATCACCGCCATCGACTCTCTTGCACCCAATGCTTCGAGTGTCTGTCGCTGCATGGCATTGGCGAGAAATATCTTTTCGCCCTCCTCCTCACCCAGCCTGACCAGATCCATCTCATGTTCGATGATAATATAGGGCACCCCCGCCTTTTTCAGCTTTTTGGCGATCTTCTGCCCCAGCGGTCCATATCCGATGATGATGACGTGGTTGGCAAATCCGGTCGATTTCATGACCACTTCTGTCTCCGGCTCCTTGAAAAATCTGTCTGCCAGCGTTTTGAGGTTTTTGAGTACAAACGGGGTGATGATCATCGATAGCACTACGGTGATGATCAGGATCTGGTTGATCTTGTTGTCGATCAGTGCATTTTGATACGCCAGCGCAAAAACTGCCAGTGCAAACTCACCGATCTGAAAGAGCGCCAGTGCACTTTTGAAGTTGCTGCGTATCTGGACGAACGGATAGAGCATCGAAAACTGGATCAGCGCCTTGAGTGTCATGATGCCGACCAGAAGCCCCAGGATGATATACCAGTAATCCACCACCGTATGCAAGTCGATCTGCATCCCGATCGTCACGAAAAAGACCCCCAGCAGGATATCCCGAAACGGTACCAGATCCGACTCTATGCGATACTTGTACTTCGTCTCGGCGATCGTCATACCCGCCAAAAAGGCACCCAGCGAATAGGTAAATCCGAACAGATGGGCGATAAACGACGAAGAGATGACCACAAAAAGGACGGCAATCAGAAATATCTCTTCCGAGTTTGCCGAGGTGATCCAGTTGAAAAAACGCTCGATAAACATCTTACCGAAGACAAAGAGGATCAAAAAGACGACAGCGGCACTCACCAGTGTCTTGAGCAGCAGCACGGAGATAGAATCGGTAGGCGATGTAAAGATAGAGATCATCAGCAAGATCGGGATCACCGCCAGATCCTGAAAGAGCAAAATCCCCAGCGTGATACGCCCGTATCCACTGTGGATTTCCGCGTTTTCATTCAGGATCTTGAGCACTATCGCCGTCGAGGAGAGTGCCAGCGCAAACCCCAGTACGATGGCGGTTTTGATCTCAAGGTTGAAAAAGAACCATCCCAGCAGCGTAAAGAGCAGTCCTGTCATAAACACCTGCAAAAAGCCGTAGAGAAAAACCTCTTTTTTCATCTTCAGCAGATGCGCGACCGAAAACTCCAGCCCGATCGTGAACATCAAAAAGACGATTCCGAACTCGGCGATATGGTTGAGCTCTTCGGTTTTGATATCTTTGAGTCCGAAGAGGTAGCTGATCGCCAGTCCGGCAAAGATATAGCCGATGATCGTCGGTATCTCGAATTTTTTCAGAAATACATTGAGAATCGTCGCGATAAAGATAGTGGTAATAAAGACCAGCAATAAGTTTTCCACGATTCCTCCAATTGTAGGTTTATAAAACATTTTAACAAAATAACGCTCAAAAATGAAATACCTGATTTTTACAGTGTTCTTTATGAAAGGATAAAAACCATTTCCCGCCTCAAAGCACTCCTTTACCCTCCTTTGGATAAAATCACGCAAAATTTACGAGACACGGGAACACTTCATGAGCGAAAACAAATCGGTTTACAACCCCAGAGATACGGAACAGACCTACTATCATATATGGGAGAAACGCGGCTATTTTGAGACAGAGGGCAACAGAGAGATTCAGGAGAAAGATAAAAACTTCTGTATCATGATGCCCCCGCCGAATGTCACGGGCGTACTGCACATCGGACACGCCCTCACCTTCACCCTTCAGGATATCATGACCCGTTACAAGCGTATGGACGGCTACCGCACTCTCTGGCAGCCGGGGCTCGACCATGCCGGTATCGCGACACAGAACGTCGTCGAAAAGCAACTCCTCGCCGAGGGGAAAACCAAAGAGGAGATCGGGCGCGAAGCCTTTTTGAAAAAGGTGTGGGAGTGGAAAGCCTACAGCGGCGGCGAAATCTTCAAACAGATGCGCCATCTGGGGATCTCCCCCGCATGGAGCCGTGAACGCTTCACGATGGACGAAGGGCTCAAGAACGCCGTGCGCAAGATGTTCGTCAAACTCTACGACGAAGGGTTGATTGTCCGCGGAAACTACATGGTCAACTGGTGTACCCACGACGGTGCGCTGAGTGATATCGAAGTGGAGCATGAAGATGTCGCGGGTAAATTCTACCACATCAGATACCCCCTCGCCGACGGCAGCGGTCACGTCACCGTCGCGACGACCCGTCCCGAAACCTACTTCGGCGATACGGCGGTCATGGTACACCCAGACGACGAGCGCTACAAAGATCTGATCGGCAAGAAGGTGAAACTCCCGCTCATCGACAGAGAGATCGAGATCATCGCCGACGCACATGTCGATATGGAGTTCGGTACCGGTATTGTCAAAGTGACCCCCGCACACGACCCCAACGACTACGAAGTGGGCAAACGGCACGATCTGGAGTTCATCACCTGTTTCGACGAAAAGGGGTATCTCAACGAGCAGTGCGGTCAGTTTCAGGGACTGGAGCGCCTCGAAGCGCGTGATACGATCGTCGAAGCACTCGACAAGGCGGGCTTTGTCGAAAAGATCGAAGAGCACACACACCAGGTCGGGCACTGCTACCGCTGTAAAAACATCGTCGAACCCTACATCTCGAAGCAGTGGTTCGTCAAAAAAGAGATCGCGGACGAAGCGATCGAAAAAGTCAACGCCGGAGAGAGCAAATTTTTCCCGCCGCACTGGATCAACTCTTTCAACGCATGGATGAACGAGCTGCAGGACTGGTGTATCTCCAGACAGCTCTGGTGGGGACATCAGATCCCGGTCTTCTACTGCCAGGATTGCGGACACGAGTTCGCCACCGAAGAGGAGCACCCCCAAAAGTGCCCCAAATGCGGCTCCGCCAACCTCCAACAAGACCCCGATGTGCTCGATACATGGTTCAGTTCGGGGCTATGGCCCTTCTCGACACTGGGCTGGGGCAACGGTGACTGGGGCAAAGGAACGCTCTGGAACGAGGATGATCTCGACAACTTCTACCCCAACTCCATGCTCATCACCGGATTTGACATCCTCTTCTTCTGGGTGGCTCGGATGATGTTCATGGGTGTACATGAGATGAAAGAGGTACCCTTCTA
>QNZT01000036.1 GCA_003978455.1 Sulfurospirillum sp. | reverse complement strand
CATATCACCGCAGGTTTGTCTTATGAGTTGACAAAAACGACAGGTATCGATCTGGCGGTTGTTTATGCACCGAAGGTTACGGAGCGTCAGGCTGCTACGCAGATGACACCGGCACTTGAAGCATCCAATGAACAGACTTCTGTTTCAGGCACACTACGGTTTAAATTTTAGCGGTAGCGCATCTGGTCAGAATGAAACATAAATCTGCTATGATACATAGAAAAAACGGATGGCAGAATGACTATAGAAGCGATTGCAGCGTGTATCAACGCAACAGTGACACATACCGGAGTATCTCATGAAGTGTTCCGTGCGACGGTTTATGCACGTGAATGCGAAGGAGAGGATCTCTGTTTTGTAAGGGATCTCTCTGAAGCGAAAGAGGCAGTGCAAAAGGGTGCAGGTGCTGTTGTCTATGCAGATGAGACGTGTGAAAGTGTGCTTCGGAATGTCACAGCGCTTAAAGTTGCCGATCTAAAAGAAGCCGCTTTTTCACTTGCCGGATATGTTGTTTCCGATGAGGATGCATCGTTTGAGCTCCTTTCTGAAAAGCAGATGACATTTCTGAAGATGATTTTGCAGCAAAAAAGCAATATCGCTATTTTACCGGATGACTGGAGAAAAGCGTTTACGCTCATCATGGAGAGCGGGAAACGGCTTTTCGCCGGTACGGATGAAAGTATGCTCAAAGCACTGCGAAAAAACAAAAAGGTGTATGACAAACGTGCGCCGGGGCATATCGTCAGTGCCGATTCGCTCTTTCGAACCACTTTTAAAATCAACAAATATATCTACCAGTATAAGCAGATGACCTTTTTGCACATCGACCACCTGCGCAGTGCCGTGGCATTTTGTGAAGCGTACGAGTTGCCGTACAGTATCGACAAGGTGACATATACAAAACATTTCAGACCGCTGTTTCTGGAGGGGGAGCCCTCCGTTCAGGAAGTGATGAAAAACGATAAAGTAGTGATTCTGAGTGACAATCTGGAGGATATCTTACAGGCACGTGAATACGCAGCCGATATCGGGCACTGGATGGCAAAAACGATCGTTATGGTACCTCCGAAAACAAAAGTGGAAGGGGTGAAATATCCGACTTTTTATCGGAGTGATGAAGATATACTTGAGGGGATTGAAACGCTGGGGTATAACTATCTGTTTGTCTATACAGAGGATGAAGGGCTGCAGCATAAAATCCGCAGCCGTTTCGGGATCTGATAACGATCAGCCTCTTTAACGCTGGCAACTCTTTTTGAAAGAGATGTCGGCATTCTCTTTGGTACCGCCCTCTTTGCCGTCGGCACCCAGTGAGATCATATCGATATCGCCGTCGTTGTTGATGTAGATGTAAGGATTTTTCCAGGGATCGACTGGCACTTTACCATCCAGAAAACCGCCGTCCGGGTAACTTTTGTACTTTTCGGGATCGGGATTTTCCAACAGCGCTTTGATGCCTTCTTCCGTACTTGGGTAGGTACCGTTTTGGAGCTTGAAGTTTTTCAGTGCATCGTTGATACTTTGCATCTGGATACAGACAATCTTTTTCTTCGCCTGTTCACTCTGTCCCAGAAGGTTGGGCAGAACCAGACCCGCAAGCAGTCCGAGGATGATGATGACGATCATGATTTCGATCAGTGAAAACGCTTTTCTCATATAGATTTCCTTTAATAAAAGTTTCTATTAGTTTAAATAGTTTGATTTAAGTTTCTTATTATAAAATAAGATCAACATTATAGTGAAAGTAGCTTTAGTATTTATGAAAAAAGCAATAGTTTTGATGATGACACTGGGCTTTATTGCGGTGATTACAGCGCTGGTGCTCTATACCCTTTCGATATCGCAAAAGAGTTTTGCCACTGTCGCCAATATCGATGCGCAAAATCAGTTTTCGCTTACATTCAAAGATTTTACCGCTATTTTAAAAGAGATGACCAAAGAGGTTAAAAAATCCGAAGCACTGGAAACGTTGCTGGGGATAGATATTCCCCCGTTTCCGGAGCCCAAAACGGGCTTGACAGTCGGGTTCGAGATGGAGTCGTATATGAAAAAGCTCAATCTAAATGCGATCCTGGTACAGCTTTTACCGGCGGAAGGGAACTGTGATCTCAATCTCTCTACCGAGATTCTATGCCGTCCTCTGAACCGTTTTCTGGATCAGTATGAGATCAGGGACAAGCATCTCATGATAGATCTGTTGCTTGATACTGTGGACAGGGATGATATGGAACTGGGCGGCGAGACGGAGATCGCCTCTGAAGATATCGATTTTGCGCAGGGCAAGATTTACAGTTACAACCATCTCAAAAAGATATTTGACCGATACTATCAGCTTAGTTCGGATAAAAATGTATTCAGGCTGAACAGGGATATAGTGGAAGAGGTGTTTTGGTTTGGTGATACCAACCGTACAGAGCAGATGCTCGACTGCAATACGATGACAGCGCTATCGGGATCCGATACCGAAGAGAAGTCTGTTTTCAGTTATATCCTGCCTGCCCATATGCTGGGAGGAGAGACAGACTACTGTGCACTCTTCTCAAAAAAGAGTGAGACGCTTGCGTCCGATCCTGAACTCATGAAGATAAAAAATCTTTTCAGAATCAGCCAATTTGATTTAAATAAGACAAAAAGTAAGTATCTGATAAAATGTAACCTTACTTTGGGTGCCCAGTCAGTTGAGAATGAGTTGCGTTTCAGCTACGACCTAATACATAAGAGGATTGACCGTATTGAAGAATCTGTTTCAAAATAGAGCACAGCTTTTTTTCCTGCACAGCCGTGCAACCGTGCAGAACCAGGGTACCTTTGATGTGATTTTATCACCGCAGTTTTACTGGGTCAAAAAGGTATCGCTGCCTGTGAAACGGGCGGGAGAAGCGAAGAAACTTGCAGAGTCGGTTTTTGAAGGGAGCTTGCCTGAGGGAGCGTACAGTTACGAAGTGATTCCTGCGGGGGAGGGTGAATTTATACTGATCGCGTATGATCGTGAAGAGATAGCGCAGAAACTGGAAAGATATTTTACAGGCAGTGCCAAAGTACAGAGTGTCCGGTTTGCACAGTATGAGTGTGCTTCACTGGATGCATGTTGCAGTATCGATGATGAGAGTTCACTGGTCAATCTGAACGGATTGCTGATGCAGATCCCCCGTAACTGCAGTGATCCGAAACTAATCAAACCGACATCGCATAAAGTGAAACTGGGTTCTCTGGATGTTGAAGTGATGGATCGGCGAACATTTTTCTATCTTGCTGCGGCAGTGCTGCTTTTTGTGAGCGCCAATATCCTCGAATATGTGGATTATCAAAAAGAGGCTGCAAAACTGGAAGAAGCTAAAAGTGAGCTGATCCGAAAGTATGATCTGCCTCCTACGACCATGCAGCTCAACAGCATCAAACAGAGCCTTTTCAAAACCTTTCAGAAGCAGAAAAAGATTCGTCAGACACTCTTTTCGCTCTCCAGAATCCCGCTAAAAGAGAAGGAGTATATCAGCAAAATGGATATAGATGATAAAACGGCAACAGTGTCGTTTGCGGTGCCTAACAGGCAAAGAGCGCAGGAGCTGAAGCGTCTGTTGTCGGGAAAATTTAAACTTCTTGACAGCAACACAGACGATAGATCCGTAGAAGTGAAGATCGCTGTATGAGTCAGAAAAATATTTTGCTCTTCGCATTGATCTCTTTTTTGCTCATCTTGCTGTTGTACAATATAAAGCAAAATGCCAGGGCTGAGTTTGTGGCACAAAAAGAGCAGTTGATGACATTTGAAAAAGAGGCGAAAGAGATCGGGCAGTTGAAAAAACGTTTTGCCGACAAGAGGGCAAACCGACGCCTTCTGGAGACGTTGAAACGAATTGCGAAGCCTTCTAGAGAGCTTGACAAAACAAAAGAGAAGATTCTGGAGTTTGAGGGGCTCGATGCACAAAAACTCAATGCACTGCTGCGCAAGATAGAGAACTCCAGCCTTAAAATCAAACGTCTGAGGGTCAAGCGTATCGATGACCTCCATGCCGACGTACATCTGGAGATCGCCAAATGAAAAAGTTTTTATTGCTACTGGGCTCTTTTTATCTGGCAATCGTACTTCTGATGCCCAAAACTGAGCTCTACTATACACTGAAATCATTTTTGGTGCCTCAGCAGGTTGTATTGACACAAAAATCGGTCAAAGACCGCTGGTTCGATCTGAAGATAGAGGGGATGAAACTCTTCTATGACGGTATCGAGTCGGCAGAAGCAGAGCAGGTCGAGGTTTTGCCGTGGCTCTTTTTCAACCGTATCAGCGCACAAAATGTGCGTGCGGGAAAAGATGTGCGCAAGATGTTCGATTTCAATGCCGATCAGGTGACAGTGACGCACTCTGTGATCGCACCGATGGAAGCGAAGATATCGGCACACGGAAACTTCGGCACAGTAGAGGGAGCGTTTTATCTAAAGGAGGGGAAGTTGAAGTTGATTTGTCAACCGACAAAAATGTTTCAATCCTCTTCTATGTTTAGAGAGTTGTTCAAAAAAACGGGTGAGGGGTATGTTCATGAATCAATCATCCGCTAAATTACTCAGGGTTTTTATTATATATGTTTTACTGCCGTTTGCCGTGGTAAAAACAGCATATGCGACCGTATCGTTTCTCTTTTTGAAAAAAGATGATGTGACAGTGCCAAAGAGAGAGTCTCTCTCTTACCACTATAGTATGGATCTGGGGTATAAAGTCGTTTCAACGAAGACAAAAGAGAGACCTGTCGTGCAGCAGATCGAAGCGACCAACCGTATCAAAGATATCAAACTAAAGGGTACCTATCTCGATGGTGACCAGAGTTTTATCGTGATAGAGGATCATCTGGGTACCACTTTTCTTTACAAAGGGGATCGGTATGTCGGGTATATCCTGAAAGAGATTTACGACGGGCGTGCGATTTTCGATAAAAACGGCAAAAATTACGATGTAGTGATCGAGGAAGAGGATGGTAAACAAGGTGCCGCAAGCCATGCACCGGGTATCGTCTCCGGAGGCAACAGTGCAGCGAATGATAACGCCAGAGAGCCTTTTGAACCGGTGGTCGTGACACGTGACGAGATCGACTCCTATATCAAAAACCCCAACAAGATCTGGCGCAATATCCGTATTCAGGAGATCAGAAGAAACGGACAGATAGATGGATTTCGGGTAAACTATGTCAAAAAGGGCTCTTTTTTCGATCAGTCCGGGCTCAGAAGCGGCGATATCATCAAAGCGATCGACGGAAGTGAAATCCGGTCGCTTTCGGATGTCATGAAGTATTATAACGATATCAAAAATCTTGACGGATTGTCTCTGACGGTGCTGCGCGGCGGTAACGAAGTAGAGCTGGAATTTAACATTAACTAGGGGAGATGATGAGAAAAATATTCATAAGCATTGCACTTGCCGGACTTTGCTGGAGCGGAATGATGGCGGCAGATACCACAAAAAGTACCGGTGCCGATACAGTGAAGATCAATTTTAAAAATCTGAAGATAGTTGACTTTATCAATATGGTCGCACATATCACCGGTAAAAATATCCTGATAGGGCAAAATGTCCAGGGGACGGTTGACTTCGTATCGGTCAAACCGGTACCCAAAAAGAATATCTACGATCTTCTGATCAAAGTACTCGCTACCAAAGGGTATACGATCAACGATACCGGAAACGGATTTTTACAGGTGATCCGAAGTGCGGACGCTCCGAAATCCGCACCGCCGCAGTATGGTCAGGCGGAGATTCCCGAAGTGCAGACTGTTGTGATACCGGTACAAAATCTCAATGTCAGAACTATTTTACGTCAAGTCAACTTTCTGCTGAGCAAATATGGCAAAATCACCCTCTCCTACGAGAGCAACTCTGTCGTTATCACAGACTATCCGGACAATATCAAAACGATCAAAACGTTGATTCACAAGCTTGACAACGGTACGGTCAAACCGAATGCACAGTTTGTCATGCTGCACAATGCCGATGCCAAAACGGTGCTTCCCAAAGTACAAAAGCTTGCAAGAGCGATGTTTGACAACAAGATTCAGACACAGAAAGTGAGTGTGTTCGCCGACGATGCCAGCAATGCGATCGTACTGGTGGGTGCCAGACGCAATGTCCTCAAGCTGATCCCCAAAATCCGTAAAATGGACAAATCCAACGAAACGGTCGACAAGCATATGGAGATCATCTATGTGAAAAATGCCGATGCCGCTGAGATCGTCAAGACACTTGAAAAGCTGCTCTCCGACAAAAGTTTTGCACGTTCACGCAAAGATGAACCTACTAAGACGACATTTGCCCAGACACAGCCCAAGCCGGCAGGAGGCAACAAAAATATCAAAAGAGCACCGCAGCCGACGATGGTGACCCACAATGAACCGGTACCGAGTATCAGCGGCAAAGACAAACCGACCGTCACTGTCGATACTGAACTCAACGCCGTCGTAGTCTATGCCACCGACCGGGAGATCAAAGAGATCAAAAGTGTGATCGAAGAGTTGGATGTCGAGAGGCAGCAAGTCTATGTACAGGCGAGAATCGTAGAGATCAGCAAAAACAAAGCGGAACAGCTGGGTGTCAAATACAGTCTGCTCGGCGGGATTGCCAACAGTTCCGGACTCTACGGCTTCAGCGGTCTGATCGGCAGTGTGGACGGTTCGGATGCTATCGGACGTGTCGCAAGTCTGCTGGGTAGCAACTTCGATATCCCCAAAGTGACCAGGGCACTGGCGTTGGGTACGACGATTTCGCTCTTTGATAAAAACGGAGTGGCAAATATCCTCTCAGAACCTGCGGTGCTCTGTATCAACAACAAAGAGTCGTCACTCTATGTCGGACGCACGGAGTCGATTCTGACGCAGGCGACCACCGGCTCGGATGCCACCTCCCTGACACGGCAGAACTATTCACGTGAAGATATCGGTCTGACGCTCAAAGTCAAGCCGCGTATCTCCGAAGACGACAAAGTCGCGCTCGACATCAAAACGGTTCTCGAAGATGTGATCGGCGGTCAGGTCGGGCTGCCTACCACAACCAAAAGAGAGGTCTCGACCACGTCCATCGTCAAAAACGGTGAGACTGTTATCATTGGCGGTCTGATCAAGGACAAGACGAACAAAACCGTGACCAAGATCCCTCTGCTGGGCGATATTCCGGTGCTGGGAAATCTCTTTAAACATACCAAAGAGGATAAAGACAAGATCTCACTGGTGATCATGATCACGCCCTACATCGTCAAACGCAGCGCCGATCTGGGGCGTCTCAAAGAGGCATTGGGCAAACTGGATATGGTCGAGAAAAACCTTGCGAACCAGATCGACGACAGGCTCAAAAGCGGCAAGCCGATAGAGATCAATCCTGCACTCATCGCACCGGAGTTGGAAGCAGACGAGAGTAGTACGTGTACTGTGGTTCATGAAGTGGTAGAAGAGCCGCAAAATGAGACAGTGACACAAGTGACACAGGTGTATAGCGATGAACCGACTGAGGAGATTATCATTGATGAGCACCAAAGAGCGTATCGTGTCACAAAAGATGCAGAAGGCAACGTCATCTCCAGAGAACCTGTCTCTCTGGATGAAATCTATTAGGAATGCTTCATGAAGCTTAACAATATCGACGAGTTCAGCAACCTCGATCTCTATCCGGAGCAGATAGAGGGGATCGATCCCGATCTCTGTGTCAAAAACTCACTGCTGATCACGAAAATCGAAGGCAAACCCTATATCGTACTGCACCACGATCATCTCAGCGACGGGTTCAACCTGCTCTCCAAACTCGATCTGAACCTGCCGCTGGCATTTGTCGATCAGGACTCCTACGACAGGCTCTACCACCGCTTTTTAGAGATCAAGACCGACCGTGAACTCTCCTCTACGATTAATGAAGAGAGTGAAACTGAGCTTTTGGAAGAGGATATCTCGCTGACAGAGTTTCTCAAAAACAGCAGCGACATTCTCACCAGCGAAGAGTCCGCTCCGATTATCAAGTTTGTCAATTCACTCTTTTATCAGGCAGTCAAAAAGGGGGCGTCCGATATCCATATCGAGTCTCATGAAAAGCGTGGGATGGTGCGCTTCAGGATAGACGGTGTACTGGTCAAACACGTCGATCTGGATAAAAATATTATCGCCCTCGTGATCAGCCGTATCAAAGTGATCTCCAATCTGGATATCTCTGAAAAACGTATCCCCCAGGATGGGCGTACGCAGGTGAAGATCGCCGGCAAAGATCTGGATATCAGGGTTTCGGTACTGCCTACTTACTACGGTGAGCGTGTGGTGATGCGTATATTGATGGAGTCGAGTGAGATACCGACACTGGAGAGACTCGGTTTTACCAAAAACCTCCAAAATGAGTTTGAAAAGTTGCTGGAGCACTCACACGGGATGATCCTCGTCACCGGTCCAACGGGAAGCGGTAAATCGACG
The DNA here is from genome assembly GCA_003978455.1 of Sulfurospirillum sp. Classification (GTDB taxonomy): domain Bacteria; phylum Campylobacterota; class Campylobacteria; order Campylobacterales; family QNZT01; genus QNZT01. The sequence continues at coordinate 3,149 of QNZT01000036.1, read as the reverse complement.
ACGCTGCACACTTTTTTGCAGAAAGTAGCGACACCGGACAAAAATATCATCACCGTAGAAGATCCGGTCGAGTACAAGGCGGACAATATCAACCAGATCCAGGTCAATGTCAAAACCGGGCTGACATTCTCCTCAGGACTGCGTTCTATCCTGCGTCAGGATCCCGATATCGTCATGGTGGGTGAGATCAGGGACAAGGAGACGGCGGAGATCGCGATCCAGGCGGCACTGACAGGGCACCTGATGCTCTCCACGCTCCATACCAACAACACTGCCGCGGCGATCACCCGACTGGTCGATATGGGTGTGGATGACTTTCTGATCAGCTCCTCTTTGCTGGGTGTTCTGGCACAGCGGCTGGTACGTAAACTCTGCCCGGAGTGTAAAAAACCTGCTGCACTTCCTGCCGATATCAAGGAGGAGTTTCATATCAGCGATGACTCCGGTGTCTATGAAGCGGTAGGGTGTCCCAAATGCAACTTTACCGGTTTTGCCGGACGGCGTGCGGTCGGCGAACTGTTGATCATGGACGACGAGGTAAAGATGATGCTCAAAAACAAGATGACCGATTTTGAGATACGTGAAGCGATGCGCAACAAAGGGATGAAACTGATCGGAGAGCAGTTGCTGGAACTGCTGCTTGCCGGTGAAACATCGCTCAAAGAAGTGATTCGTGTAGGACTCAAAGACTGATATGATTTTTCTATACAAAGGGTTTGACAAGCACGGCAAAAAGGTAAAAGCGCGTATCGAGGCGAACGATCTGGCAGAAGCGAAACGCAAACTCAAAGCCAGAGGGATTATCTACCAGAGTATCGAAGAGTCCGGTGTTTCACTCTGGGACAAGATTCAGTTCAAGCGTAAAAAACCGCTGCCTGCCAAACATCTCGCCAACCTTTCACGCAATCTCGCCATCTATCTGCGCAGCGGTATTCCCATTGTCAATGTGATCCGTCTGGCAAAGTCACAGTATGAAAACGATCCGCTGATGGTTGATTTTCTCACTTCGCTCGAAACGAGTATGGATGAGGGTAAAAGCTACTATGCTTCGCTTGAAGCGCAGGAGATCATCGACTTGCCGGCATTTTACAAGCAGTCGATCAAAGTGGCGGAAGAGAGTGGTTCTCTGGCGGAAGTACTTTTTGAGATGGCGCGTTTTGTCGAGGAGCAGGACAAAGTTGCAGGGAAAGTGAAACAGGCACTTGTCTATCCGATGTTTATCGTCGTGATCTCTGTGATGATGGTGGTGTTCATGCTGACAACTGTCGTACCTAAGATCACGGGGATGTTCAAACAGCTCAAACAGGAGTTACCGGGTATCACCAAAGCGGTGATCGCAGCGGGGGATTTTCTGGGCGCGTACTGGCTCTATATCGCCGTGACGATCGTGATTGCGGCGGCACTGTTTCAGTTTTTGCTGCACACCAGCGAAAAGTTCCGCTACAATTACCACCGTATTCTCCTCTCCATGCCGCTTTTTGGAAAGATCATCCAGACATTTGAACTGGCGCGCTTCTCCTATATCACCTCCGTGCTGACACGATCGGGCGTGACATTTGTCCACGCTGTCAAACTCGCGTCCAACATACTGGACAACGATGTGATCCGTGACGAGTTTGTCAAGGCGACAAAAGATGTGGTCGAGGGGAAAAAATTCTCCTCTTCGCTCGCCAAATACGGCGAACACGTGGATAAATCGTTTATCCAGGCGATCGCACTGGGTGAAGAGACGAGTGAAGTGGCACTGGTGATGGAGAACCTTGCCGATCTCTACTTTGAAGAGAACCGCTCCAAGATAGACCTCTTCCTGGCACTTCTGGAGCCGATACTGATTCTTTTTGTCGGTGTGACGATCGGTGTGATCGTGATCGCGATGCTGCTGCCAATCTTCTCGATGAATCTGGGAAATATGTAACAGAAAAAATATTTCATTTTGAAATATTTTTTCTCCTCCTCTCCAAAATATTCTATAATGATGCTAACAAACATCAGGAGTTAGCATGAAAGCGATCAAAAGTCTGTCTTACCAAAGTCCATTTAACAACAGTGCAATCAAAGTGATTATGAGCAGTGAGAGTTTCTGGCTGACACAGCTTCAGATGAGTAAGCTCTTCGGATGTGATGTCCGTCAGGTGCATATCCTCTTGAAAGCACTCTTCGCCAGCGGTGAACTCGATGAGGATATCGTCAACCAGTCGATAGAGATCGAAAACTACGAGGGGAATTTTGTCAGCGGTAACTTTTACAACCTCGATGCGATCATCGCTGTAGGGTATAGAATAGACCCCCGTGAAGCGACACACTTTCACATCTGGAGTACACAGATGCTCAGATACAGCATCGCAGCGAGACACAACAACACCCACTACGGACTCTTTGAGAGTATCCGCAGGAAAGTGTCGCATATGCTGGCAGTAGCGTAGCGGCAGCTGCGCTATAGTGCAAAACTATTTTTACTGAGCAGTTCTTACGCACCGGACATGCATATCCATCCCATATTTACATCGATGGCTTGCACCGTCTCTTGCATTGAGAGTCCGATAATAGTGTACATTTTCATTATCGGAATTTGGACCATAATAGGTAGAAGTCCAGTAGTTTGCCTTTCTATAGTGACTGCTTGAATTTTCCGAGCCGATTGTCACTCGATTGTTGAAAACAGCGTTGATTGCCGGATCATAATGTGTTTTATCTGTAATAGTATAGATTTCATTGATGTTTGGCAAATGCCAGTCACTATAGCCTCCCAGTGTCATATCTTCACAATATTTTATCGCTTCTGCCACACTTGATTTGGAAGTTATGTGCGATGTATCTTCCCACATAAGATGTGTAGTGTGATCGGTGACAATATTTTTGGTTGCATCTCTTGTAAATTTACGCTCTTGCAACGGTTCTCCTCTGACACATCGTACAGCGTAAGTATTGGATTTTTCATATACTGATCGATCGCCGTAACTTGCAGAGAAACCTCTCGAAAAGTCAATATAATACGCTAAGGTTGAAGGATCAAACGGGTATTCGGTACTGGTCCAGTACTTTCCTGATTTTTTAGTGTTAAAAACAGGATCTATTTTCGGATATTTACCAAAATCCTGAAGTGTTTGTAACTCTTCAAAGGTAGGAAGTCTCCAGTTGCTTATACCATC